>NZ_JBHTJA010000007.1:0-135582 GCF_042675525.1 Actinomadura sediminis | reverse complement strand
GGCGAGCGGCGACGCGGGCGGGCAGGACGCGCCCGTCCGCCGCGGCGCCGGGGCGGGAGCCTCCGGCGTCGCCGCCGGAGCGGGCGCGGCCTCCGCCTTCGGCTCGGGCGCGGCCTCGGCCTTCGGCTCGGCCTCGGTCTTCGGCTCGGGCGCGGGGGCCGCCTCCGGTGCCGCGCCGGACGACGCGCCCTTCGGCACCACGACCGCGATCGGTGCGCCGATCGCCGCCGTCTCGCCGTCCCCGACGAGGATCTTCTCGAGCACGCCGGCCTCGTAGGCCTCGTACTCCATGACCGCCTTGTCGGTCTCGATGTCCACGAGGACGTCGCCGACCGCGATCTCGTCGCCCGGCTGCTTCTGCCAGGAACTGATGACGCCCTCCTCCATCGTGTCGGAGAGGCGGGGCATGAGGATCTCGGTCATGAAGCGGTCTCCAGGGCGGCGAGCCGGCCGGTCGCGCGGAGGGTGTCGCGGGCGGCGGTGAGCAGGGACGCGGCGGACGGCAGCGCCGCCGACTCCAGGGACTTGGCGTAGGGGAGCGGCACCTCGGCCATCGCGACGCGCCGCACCGGCGCGTCCAGCCAGTCGAAGGCGCCCTCCTGGACGGTCGCGGCGATCTCGGCGCCGATGCCGTAGGTCAGCCAGTCGTCCTCGGCGACCACGGCGCAGCCCGTCCTGCGGACGGACTCCACGATCGTCGCGCGGTCCAGCGGACGCAGGCTGCGCAGGTCGACGACCTCGGCGGAGATCCCCTCGCCGGCGAGGGTCTCGGCGACCTCGGTGGCGACGCGCGCCATCCGGGAGTAGCCGATCAGCGTGATGTCGGTGCCGGGCCGGGTGACGGCCGCGCGGCCGATCTGCGCGGGCTCGACGTCCTCGACGGCGGCGGGCAGCTCGCCCTTGCTGTTGTAGAGGGCGAGGTTCTCCAGGAACAGCACCGGGTCGTCGTCGCGGATCGCGGCCTTGAGCATGGCGGACGCCTCGGCGGGCGTGCTCGGCGCGACGACCTTCAGACCCGGGATGAACGAGTAGAACAGCTCGACGTTCTGCGAATGGGTGGCGCCGAGCTGCTGCCCGCCGCCGCCCGGGGTGCGGATGACCATCGGGACGCTGGTCTGGCCGCCGAACATCCCGTAGATCTTCGCCGCGTGGTTGACGATCTGGTCGAGCGCCAGCAGCGAGAAGTTGATCGTCATGAGCTCCACGACCGGGCGCAGGCCCAGCATGGCGGCGCCGATCGCGGCGCCGACGAACCCCTCCTCGGCGATCGGGGTGTCGCGCACCCGGCGCGGCCCGAACTCCTTCAGCAGCCCCTCGGTGATCTTGTACGAGCCCTCGAAGAGCCCGATCTCCTCGCCCATCAGGAAGACGTTCTCGTCCCTGATCATCTCGGCGCGGAGCGTGTCCCGGAGGGCCTGGCGGTAGGTGACGGTTGCCATGGACGGCTCCTCAGGAACTGAATACGGGGTCCGCGGGCAGGCGGCGCAGCTCGCCCGGGACCGGGGTGGCGTAGGTGTAGTCGAACAGCGTGGAGACGTCCGGCGCCGGGCTCTCGTCGGCGAACGCCGCGGCGGCGTCGACCTCCGCGGTGACCTCGGCGTCCAGCGCGTCCCGCGCGTCGTGGGTCAGGACGCCCCGGTCGGCGAGGTCCAGCGCCATGCGGGCCAGCGGGTCGGCGGCCTTGAGGGTCTCCTTCTCCTCCTTCGACCGGTACCGGGCCGGGTCGACGACCGAGTGGCCCTTCAGCCGCGGGCTGACCGTCTCCAGCAGGTACGGGCGGCTCTCCGCGCGGGCCTTCTCGACGGCGAGCACCGCGGCGTCCCGCACGGCGACGACGTCCGTCCCGTCGACGCGCGCGGACTCCATCCGGTACGCGGCGCCGCGCTTGTACAGCTCCGGTTCGGCCGAGGAGTTCTCCACGGTGGTGCCCATGCCCAGCCCGTTGTTGATCACGACGAACACGACGGGCAGGTCCCACAGCCCGGCGATGTTCAGCGACTCGTGGAACGCGCCGATCGCGGTCGTCCCGTCGCCCATCTGGCACATGACGACGTCGTCGCCGCCCTTGTAGCCGACGGCGAGCGCCGCGCCCGTCGCGAGCGGGACCTGCCCGCCGACGATGCCGTAGCCGCCGAGCAGCCGCGCCTCCTTGTCGAACATGTGCATGGACCCGCCCCAGCCCTTGGACACGCCGGTGGAGCGGCCGTACAGCTCGGCCATCACGCGGTCGGGGCCGATGCCCTTCGCGATCGCGTAGCCGTGCTCCCGGTAGTTCGTGAACAGGTAGTCGGTGGGCCGCAGCGCCGCCATCAGCCCGACGACCGTGGCCTCCTCGCCGAGGTTCAGGTGGCAGTAGCCCCCGATCTTCGCCTCGGTGTACGCGCGCGCGGCGCGCTCCTCGAACCGGCGGATCAGCAGCATCTGCCGGTAGTAGCCGATGAGCGTCTCCGCGTCGGCGTCCGCGCCGGCGGTGCCGGACGGGACGTCCGCGTCCGGCGCGGGCGGCGCCTCGGCGGCGGTCTTGCGCCCGGACGCCTTGGCGGCGCGCGTCCTGCGGGTGCGGGCCGGGGCGGCGGTGCCGGCCGGCCTGGTCGTCTCAGCCATCGGCGACCTTCCTAACTCGGGGGTAACGCCGTAGGATCGCCACGACGCTCACCGATCATCATTGATCTATGATCGATCATATTCTACCTCGTCAAGACCTGCTTACCTCCCGCCCGGACGGTCCCCGGTCAAGCTTTACTTACCGCGCGTAGGACTACGATGCAGTACCGTGAACGCGCCCACTCCCGCCCAGTTGCTCCGCACCGGTCTCGCCGATCAGATCCGCGAGTTCATCGTGGAGGGCATCAGCGCCGGGCGCTGGGAGCCGGGGGAGCGCATCGTCGAGCGCCGCATCGCGTCCGAGCTGGGAGTCAGCCAGGGGCCGGTGCGGGAGGCGCTCCGGCAGCTCGAGGCGCAGCGGCTGATCGAGTCGCTGCCGAACCGGGGCGCGCGCGTCCGCGACTTCACCGAGCGGGACCTCGCCGAGATCTTCCCGGTGCGCGCCGGACTCGAGCGGACGGCCGTCGAGCTGGCGCTCCCGCGCATCGGCGAGCGGCTGGACGCCCTGGAGGAGCACAACCGGCGGCTCGCGGAGGCGGCGCGGGAGGGCGACCTGCATGCGCAGATGCGGCTGAGCATCGCGTTCCACCGGGAGATCGTCGAGACGGCCGGAAACCGGCTGCTGGTGTCGGTGTGGGAGGGGCTCGGCATCGAGCTGTGGACGACGCTGTCGCTGCGGCTGCACCACACCGAGATCTACTCGAAGTCGGCCGAGCACGCCGAGCTGATCGAGGCGTTCCGCCGCCGCGACCCCGAGGCGCCGCGGATGCTGCACGACCACGTCATGAACTACGCACCGTGACGTCCGGCCGCTCCTTCTCGAGGTAGGCCCGCATGAGCTGGGCCTCCGCGTCGTCGAGGTAGGACCGCAGCTCCCGTTCGGCCGCCTCGTGGTCGCCGGCCGCGAGCAGGTCGTACATCCGGCGGTTGCGGGCGAGGTACGGCTCGTGGAATTCGCGCGGCGATCCCATCTCGTGGAACACCAGGCGCATCTCGGCCATCAGGTGGCGGATCATCTCGTCCACCCGCGGGCTGCCGACGAGCGCCGCGAGGGCCTGGTGGAAGCGGATGTCGGCGGTGCCGACGTCGGGCCAGCGGCCGTCCGCGGCGGCGGCCTCGCCGTCCTCGACGGCCGCGCGGACGCGGTCGAGCGCGTCCGGTCCGGCCGCGTGGGCGCACCGGACGCCCTCGGACTCCAGGATCCGCCGTACCCGGTAGAGGTCGGAGAGCCCGTCCGCGCCGACGCGGCGGACGAACACGCCGCGGTTGAACTCGTGGACCAGGAGGCGTTCCTGGACGAGCAGCCGGAACGCCTCGCGCATCGTGTTGCGCGAGACCTTCGCGGCACGGCACAGGTCCTCTTCGGGGAGGCGGGCGCCGGGGACGAGCGCGCCGTCGGTGATCCGGTCGCGGAGCAGGTCGGCGACCCGTGCGGCGGTGCTGGAGCGGTCCAGCTCGTGGCGGGCCGCCGCGATGTCATCGAGCCACGTCACGAGATCAGCTTAGCGGAATGGGTCCACAAGGGGATTGCTGGATTGTTGAACAATCCTTACGCTTGCGGAAAGCCGCACCCCCGAAGGGCCAGACCATGACCGACTCCACCACCGTGGACGCCACCCCCGCCCCGCCGGACCGATCCCGGCGCGGCGCGGTCATCGGCGCCATGTTCCTGATGGCCACCAGCGCCATCGGCCCCGGTTTCATCACCCAGACGACCGTCTTCACCGCCCAGCTCGGCGCCGCGATGGCGTTCGCGATCGTCGTGTCCGTACTGGTGGACATCGCGATCCAGCTCAACGTGTGGCGCGTCGTCGGGGTCTCCGGCAGGCGCGCCCAGGACCTCGGCAACCGCGTCGTGCCCGGCGGCGGCTACGCCCTGGCGGCCCTGGACGTCTTCGGCGGCCTCGTGTTCAACATCGGCAACATCGCCGGGACGGCGCTCGGGCTGAACGCGCTGTTCGGCCTGGACGTAAAGATCGGCGGAGCGGTGTCGGCGCTCGTCGCCATCGCCATCTTCCTGAGCAAGCGCGCGGGGATCGCGATGGACCGGATCGTCGTCGTGCTCGGCGGCGTGATGATCCTGATGACGCTGTACGTCGCGATCGTGTCCGACCCGCCGCTCGGGGACGCCCTGGTGCAGGCCGCCGCCCCCGAGGAGATCGACTTCCTCATCATCACCACGCTGATCGGCGGGACCGTCGGCGGGTACATCACGTACGCGGGCGCGCACCGGATGATCGAGTCCGGGATCACCGGGCCGGAGCACGTCTCGCGCATCAACCGGAGCGCGATCACCGGCATCCTGGTCACCGCCCTGATGCGGGTGCTGCTGTTCCTCGCGGTGCTCGGCGTCGTCGCGGGCGGCGCGAAGCTCGCGGAGGCGAACCCGGCGCCGTCGGCGTTCGAGCACGCCGCCGGGGAGGCGGGACTGCGGGTGTTCGGCCTGATCATGTGGTCGGCCGCCATCACCTCGGTGATCGGCGCGTCGTACACGTCGGTGTCGTTCCTGGTGTCGTTCTCGTCCTTCATCGAGAAGCACCGCAACCGGATCGTGGTCGCGTTCATCGCCGTGTCCACCGTGATCTACCTGCTGCTCGGCACCGCCCCGGCGAAGCTGCTGGTCCTGGCGGGCGCGCTCAACGGGCTGATCCTGCCGTTCGGGCTGGCGGTCGTGCTGTGGGTCGCGGCGCGGCGCCGCGACCTCCTCGGCGGCTACCGGTTCCCGAAGTGGCTGCTCGTGCTGGGCGTCGCCGCCTGGCTGCTGTCCCTGTACCTCGGCTGGAACGCGCTGTCCGGCCTCGACGAGCTCTGGGGGTGAGGCGCGGGTGCGGATCCTGCCGAGCGGCGACGCCGCCCTCCTGGTCGAACTCCCCGGCCCGCCGGAGACGATGGCCCTGTACGCGGCGCTGGCCGAGCGCCCGCCGCCCGGCGTCGCCGACATCGTCCCGGCGGCCCGCACCCTCACGCTCCTGCTCGACCCCGCCGCGAACCCGGCCGCCGTCGCCCACGCCGTGCGCACCGCGCGTCCCGGCGCGGCGGCCGGGACCGGCGGCACCGTGGAGATCCCCGTGACCTACGACGGCCCCGACCTGCCCGAGGTCGCCCGGCTGACCGGCCTGACGCCCCGCGAGGTCGTCGCCGCGCACACCGCCGCGTCCTGGCGGGTCGCGTTCACCGGGTTCGCGCCCGGGTTCGGCTACCTCGACGGCGGCGACCCCCGGCTGGACGTCCCGCGCCGCGCGACCCCGCGGGTGCGCGTCCCCGCGGGGGCGGTCGGGCTCGCCGGGCGGTACAGCGGCGTCTACCCGGCCGAGTCGCCCGGCGGCTGGCAGCTCATCGGGTCCGCCCGGGTCCCGCTGTGGGACCTCGACCGCGATCCGCCCGCGCTGCTGCGGCCCGGCGTGCACGTGCGGTTCGTCGAGGCGGCCCCGTGAAGCGGCTCCTGGACGTCCTCGCCACCGGCCCGCTCGCCACCGTGCAGGACCTCGGCCGCCGGGGGCACGCGGCGCTCGGCGTCGGGACGTCCGGGGCCGCCGACCCCGCGTCCCTGCGGCTCGCGAACCGGGCGCTCGGCAACCCCGAGGGCGCCGCCGCGATCGAGGTCACCCTCGGGGGCCTGCGGGTCCGCTGCCGCGGCGGCGTGTTCGCGGCCGTCACCGGCGCCCCGGCCCCGCTCGTCCTGGACGGCCGCGCCGCCCCGCCGAACGCCGTCCTGCACGTCCCGGACGGCGCCGAGCTGCGGCTCGGCGCGCCGCCGTCCGGGCTGCGCAGCTACCTCGCGGTCCGCGGCGGCGTCGACGTCCCGCCGGTCCTCGGGTCCCGCGCCACCGACACGCTGTCGGGACTCGGCCCGGCGCCGCTGGAACCCGGCGTCGTCCTGCCCGTCGGGCCGCCCCCGGACGCCCCGCCGCTGCTGGACGTCCTGCCCGTCCCGCCGCCGCCCGCCGGGACGGTCGAGCTGCGCGCCGTCCCCGGCCCCCGGGACGACCGGTTCGTCCCCGGCGCCCTCGACGCGCTGTTCACCGGGACGTTCGAGGTCACCAGCGAGACCGACCGCGTCGGGATGCGGCTCGACGGCCCGCGTTTGAACCACGCGGAACGGGGCGAACTACCCAGCGAGGGAATGGTGACGGGGGCGCTGCAGGTCCCGCCGTCCGGCCGTCCCGTGCTGTTCCTCGCCGACCATCCGCTGACCGGCGGCTACCCGGTCGTCGCCGTCGTCGCCGCCGCCGACGTGGGGCGCGCCGCCCAGGCCCGCCCCGGGCAGCGGCTCCGCTTCCGTCCCGTCCCCGCGCCGGACCTCAGGAAGGCACCTCCATGACCCAGACCGTCCCCCTCGACCCGGGGGCGCTGACCCCCGATCAGGCCCGCGCGCTGTTCCGCGCCGGGCTCCGCGTCCCCACCGCCGGCTGGTGCACGGGGCGGACGCAGGCGAACCTCATCGCCGTCCCCCGCGACCAGGCGTACGACCTGCTGCTGTTCGCCCAGCGCAACCCGAAGCCGTGCCCGCTGCTGGAGGTCACCGACCCCGGCGCCGTCTCCGCCCCGATCTTCCCCGGCGACCTGCGCACCGACCTGCCCGGCTACATCGTGTACGAGCACGGCGAGCCGGTCGCCGAGGTCACCGACGTCACCGAGTACTGGCGCGGCGACCTCGTCTCCTTCCTCATCGGTTGCAGCTTCACGTTCGAGGCGGCCCTCGCCGACGCCGGGGTCCCGATCCGGCACGTCGAGCAGGGCGTGAACGTCCCGATGTACCGGACGAACCGGACCTGCCGGCGCGCGGGCGAGTTCGGCGGCCCGCTCGTCGTGTCGATGCGCCCGGTGCCCGCCGCCCAGGTCGCCGACGCCGTCCGCGTCACCGCCCGCTACCCGTCCGTCCACGGGGCGCCGGTGCACGTCGGCGACCCGCTCGAACTCGGCATCACCGACCTCGGCCGCCCCGACTACGGCGATCCCGTCGAGGTCCGGGTGGACGAGGTCCCGGTGTTCTGGGCGTGCGGCGTCACCCCCCAGGCCGCCGTGGCGGCGTCCCGGCCGAAGTTCGCGATCGGCCACGCCCCCGGGCACATGGCGATCACCGACGCCCGCGACACCCACCACCTCGTCCCCTGACCCGGCCCCCGATCCGCGCCGCCGTCTCGGCGGCACCGGCACTCGCGGTCCGCCTCCGCCGAGCCCGCCGCCCCGACCAGGGACGATCGCGGCCGGCATAGGCTGCGGGCATGCCGGAGACCGTCGGCCCGGGCGACCTGCCGGGGGAGCGCTACCGCATCGAGGCGCTCCTCGGCAGCGGCGGCATGGCCACCGTCTGGCGCGCCCACGACCTGGTCCTGGACCGTCCGGTCGCCGTCAAGGTGCCCCGCGACGGGTGGCCGGAGGAGTTCACCCGGCGGCTGCGGCAGGAGGCGCAGGCCGCCGCCGGGCTCGCCCACCCGAACATCACCGGCGTCCACGACTACGGCGAGCACCGCGGCGTCCCGTACGTCGTGATGGAACTGCTCGACGGGGAGTCCCTCGCCGACCGGCTGGCGCGCGGCCCGCTGCCGTGGCGGGAGGCGGCCGCCGTGTGCGCGATGATCGCGGACGCCCTCGCCGCCGCCCACGCCGCCGGCGTCGTCCACCGCGACATCAAGCCCGCGAACGTCTTCCTGACGCCGGTCGCCGTGAAGGTCCTCGACTTCGGCATCGCCTTCACCGGACCGGACCCCGGGGGCGGGCCGGTCCTCGGCACCCCCGCCTACACCGCCCCCGAGCTCCCGGCCGGCGCGCCGCCGTCCCCGGCCGCGGACGTCTTCTCGCTCGGCATCGTGCTCCGGCAGGCGCTCACCGGCGGCCCGCCCGAGGCCGCGGACCTGCCCGCCGACGTGCCCGGCGACGTGCCCGGCGACCTAGCCGCGCTGTGCCGCCGGTGCACCGACCCGCGCCCCGGCGCCCGTCCCGGCGCGGCGGAGGCGGCGCGCGCGCTCGCCGGGTTCGCGGGCGTCCGGCTCCCGCGCGCGATGCCGGACGATCCGGACCCCGCCCCGGTCCCGCCGCCGGGACCGGGACGGCACGACCGGACCCGCGTCCTCGACGACCCGCTCCCGGACCCGGGGCCCGCCACTCCGGCGGACGCCGACGGGCCCGCGACGTCCCGCGGGCCGCTGGTCGTCGCGGACGCCGTCGCGGGCGCGGCGGTGCTGTGCGCGGTGCTGGTGGCGGTGCTGTCGCCGGACGAGCCGCCGGCGGGCGCGCCGTCGGCGGGGACGGGCGGGGAGCCGCCGGCCGCCGCGCGGGGCGCGGCGTGCGAGGTCGCGTACCGGGTCGACGGGACGTGGCCGGAGGGATTCCAGGCGACGGTGCGGATCACCAACCTCGACGACGGCCCGATCGACGGCTGGCGGCTCGGGTTCGAGCTGCCGGACGGGCAGTCCGTCACGCAGCTGTGGAACGGGACGCCCGTGCAGGACGGCTCCGCCGTGACGGTCACGCCCGCGGACTGGAACCGCTCGATCCCGCCGGGCGGCACGGTCGAGTTCGGCTTCCTCGGGAGCGGCGCGGGGGGAGCCGGGACGCCCGAGGGGTTCGTGCTGAACGGCGCGCGCTGCCGCTGAGGTCCGCCGAACTGGGAGCGCTCCCAGAAAGTTCGCCCAGGTCACGAGCGTGATCCGGAAATTGACGCGGCACGAACTATTGTGCGGCCCCGGCCCCCGGGGCTAGCATCCCCGCAATCGAAGCGCTTCGACGCCGCTTAATCGAAACGCTTCGATTGAGCGGCACCTCCCGATGGCACGACCCGACCCACGACACCCCTCGAACGTCCCCCGGAACTCCGACACCCGGAACTCCGGCACCCGGACCCCGACTCCGTTCCACCCCCGGAGGAACATCCATGATGAAGGCAGGCAGGGGCGCGGCCCTGCTCGCGGCGGTGGCCGCGAGCGCCCTCGCGCTCGCGGGCTGCGGCGGCGGCGACGCCGAGTCCGACCCGAACGTCCTCAGGCTCTGGCACTACGAGTCCCCCGACAGCGCCATGGGCGTCGCGTGGGACGCGGCGATCAAGGAGTTCGAGAAGACCCACCCGGGCGTCGAGGTCGAGTTCGAGGAGAAGGGCTTCGAGCAGATCCAGAAGACCGCCTCGATGGTCCTGAACTCCGACGACGCCCCCGACATCATGGAGTACAACAAGGGCAACGCCACCGCCGGGCAGCTCTCGAGCCAGGGCCTGCTGGCCGACCTGACGGCCGAGGTCCGGGAGCGCGGCTGGGACAAGCTGATCAGCCCGAACGTCGCCGTCACCGCCAAGTACGACGACAAGGGCGTCATGGGCGGCGACAAGTGGTTCGGCGTCCCGAACTACGCCGAGTACGTCATGGTCTATTACAACAAGGAGCTGTTCGAGAAGCACGGCGTCGAGGTCCCGGCCACGATGGCCGAGTTCACCGAGGCGCTCGACGCGTTCGTCGCCAAGGGCGTCACGCCGCTGACCAACGCGGGCGCCGAGTACATGGCGCACCAGTTCGTCTACCAGCACGCGCTCTCGCGGGCCGACCGCACCTGGATCGACAACCTGCAGCGCTACACCGGCCCGGTGAGCTTCACCGACCCGGCGTGGACGCACGGCGCGACCACGTTCCAGGAGTGGGTCGAGAAGGGCTACGTCGACAAGAACACCGTCGGGCAGAAGGCCGAGGAGGCCGGGGTCGCCTTCATGAAGGGCGAGTACCCGATGATGTTCTCCGGTAGCTGGTGGTTCGGCCGCGTCAACGCGGAGTCGAAGTTCGACTGGGGCACGTTCGTGTGGCCGGAGGCCAAGTTCACGCTCGGTTCCAGCGGCAACCTGTGGGTCGTCCCGGAGAGCTCCGAGAACAAGGAACTCGCCTACGACTTCATCAACATCACGCTGCAGAAGCACATCCAGAACCAGCTCGGCAACGCGGGCGGCATCCCGATCGCGGCCGACCCGGCCGCGATCACCGACGAGAAGTCCAAGCAGCTCATCGCGGACTTCAACGAGCTGGCCGAGGGCGACAAGCTCGCCTACTACCCGGACTGGCCGGTGGCGGGCTTCTACGACGCCCTGGTCGCGCAGACGCAGCGGATCATGAACGGCGAGGACCCGAAGGAGGCCCTCTCCACCCTGCAGACCACCTATGAGGACGGCCTGCCGGAATGAGCGGACGGACGTCCGGGCGGGCCGGCGGCCTCGGCGGCCGGCTCGCCTACCTCCCCTACCTGCTGCCCGGGCTGCTGCTGTTCACCGGCGTCATCGGGGTCCCGTTCCTGATGAACATCGGGACCAGCTTCACCGAGTGGTCGGGAGTCGGCAGCCCCGAGTGGGTGGGCCTGGAGAACTACAAGGAGCTGATGGGGGACGAGCGGTTCTGGTCCTCCTTCCGCAACAACGTCCTCGTGATCGTCGGGATGGCGATCGTGCCGACGGTGATCGGGCTGGTGCTCGCCGGCGCGCTGACCGACCTGATCGACCGGCACTTCGGGTCCCGCACCGCGGCCGTCCTGCGCGCCTGCATCTACCTGCCGCAGGTGCTGCCGGTCGTCATCGCGGGCGTGGTGTGGAGCTGGCTGCTCGCCCCCGACGACGGCGCGGTCAACGCGCTGCTGGAGGCCGTGGGCCTCGGCTCCCTCGCGCAGAACTGGCTCGGCGACCCGGACACGGCGCTGTGGTCCGTCCTGGCCGTCATGGTCTGGACGCAGATCGGGTTCCCGCTCGTGATCTTCATGTCCGGCCTGCAGCGGGTCGACCCGTCGCTGTACGAGGCGGCGGAGATCGACGGCGCGTCGTGGGCCCGCCGGTTCTGGCACGTCACGGTGCCGCAGATCCGCCCGGAGATCTTCGTGGTGCTGCTGTGGACGACGATCGCCGCGCTGAAGGCGTTCCCGCAGATCTTCGTCCTCACCAAGGGCGGTCCGGGCGGCTCGACCAACGTGCCGTCCTACTACTCCTACGTCAGCTTCTTCGAGAAGCAGGACGTGGGTTACGGCTCGGCGATCGCGACCGTGCTGACCCTCGTGATCGTCGCGCTGACCGTGGTGTTCCTGCGGGCGCAGGGACGCGAGCTGGAAGGGGAGGACCGGTGACCGCGACGCTCACCAAGCGCACCCGCACGCCGGCCCGGGACCGTCCGGACGCGCCCGCCCGCCGGCGCCGCCGCCGCGGCCCGGCCGCCTACGCGGTGCTGGTCGCGCTGATCGCGATGGCGGGGATCATGCTGATCCCGTTCGTCGTCGTGCTGTTCAACGCCCTGAAGACCCCGCAGGAGTACTCGGCCAACGGCCCCCTGGCACCGCCGGACGGCATCTACCTGGACGGCGTCCGCGCGTTCTGGGAACGGACCGACTTCGGGCAGGTGCTGGTCAACAGCGCCGTGATCAGCGGGTCGGTGGCGGTCCTCGCGGTTCTGCTGTCCGTCCTGAACGCGTACGCGCTCGGCATCGGCCGCATCAAGGGCCGCATGTGGGTGCTGGTCCTGCTGCTCCTGGCGAACACGCTGCCGCAGGAGGCGCTGGTCTACCCGCTGTACTACCTGTCCAAGGAGTTCGGCCTCTACGACACCCGCATCGCGGTGATCATCGTGTTCACGGTGATCCAGAGCGCGTTCGGCACCTACCTGCTGTCGTCGGTGCTGTCGGCGTTCCCGCGCCCGCTGCTGGAGGCCGCCCGCATCGACGGCGCCGGCCGGTTCCAGATCCTGTGGCGGGTCGTGGTCCCGGTGATCCGGCCGACGCTGCTGGTGCTGATGGTCTTCTTCTTCGTGTGGACCTGGAACGAGTTCCTGATCCCCATGGTCTTCCTGATCTCCAACGACAACCAGACGGTCTCGGTCGCGCTCGGCGTCCTGCAGGGCCAGCGGATGATGGACGCCACGATGTCCAGCGCCGCCTCGCTGCTCGGCCTGCTCCCGACCGTCGTCTTCTTCCTCATCTTCCAGCGCACGCTCTCGCGCGGACTCACGGCAGGAGCAGTCAAGTAATGAAGTTCAGCGACGGCTACTGGATGATGCGCGAAGGTGTGCACGCGAGTCATCCGGTGGAGGTCCTCGACGTCGACGCCGGACCGGACTCGCTCACCGTGCACGCGCCCGTCCAGCGGATCCGGCACCGCGGCGACCTGCTCAAGGGCCCGGTGGTGACGGTGACGGCGTCGTCGCCGATGCCGGACGTCATCGGCGTGACGCTCACGCACTTCGCGGGGGAGCGCGACCGCGGCCCCGCGTTCGAGCTGGCGGACGCTTCGCCCGACGTGGTGGTGGACGCCCCCGAGGGCGGGGACGCGGCGACGCTGACGTCCGGCGCGCTCACCGTGCGGGTCCGGCGGGACGGGACGTGGGGCGTCGACTTCCTCGCGGACGGGCGCCGGCTCACCGGCAGCGCACCGAAGGCCGCCGCGATCATCGAGACGGACGAGCGCTGGCCGGCGGGCGCGCGGCACTACGTCCGCGAGCAGCTCGACCTCGGCGTCGGCCACGTCGTGTACGGGCTCGGCGAGCGGTTCGGGCCGCTGGTGAAGAACGGGCAGTCGGTGGACGCGTGGAACGCCGACGGCGGCACCGCGAGCGAGCAGGCCTACAAGAACGCGCCGTTCTACCTGACGAACGCGGGCTACGGGGTGTTCGTCGACCACCCGGGGCGCGTGTCGTTCGAGGTGGCGTCGGAGGTCGTGACGCGGACGTCGTTCAGCGTCGAGGGCCAGTCGATGCGGTACTTCGTCATCTACGGCCCGACGCCCCGCGAGATCCTGCGCAAGTACACGGCGCTGACGGGACGCCCGGCGAAGCTGCCCGACTGGTCGTTCGGGCTCTGGCTGTCGACGTCGTTCACGACGTCCTACGACGAGGCGACCGTCACGTCGTTCATCGACGGGATGGCCGAGCGCGACCTGCCGCTCAGCGTGTTCCACTTCGACTGCTTCTGGATGCGCGAGTTCCAGTGGTGCGACTTCGAGTGGGACCCGCGCGTGTTCCCCGATCCGCCGGGGATGCTGCGGCGGCTGAAGGAGCGCGGCCTCAAGATCTGCGTGTGGATCAACCCGTACATCGGGCAGCGGTCGCCGCTGTTCGAGGAGGGCCGCGCGAACGGCTACCTGCTGACGCGCCCGAACGGCGACGTGTGGCAGTGGGACAAGTGGCAGCCGGGCCTCGCGGTCGTCGACTTCACCAACCCCGAGGCCCGCGAATGGTACACGGCGAAGCTCGACGCGCTCCTGGAGATGGGCGTCGACTGCTTCAAGACCGACTTCGGCGAGCGGATCCCCACGGACGTCGTGTACCACGACGGGTCCGACCCGGAGCGCGCGCACAACTACTACGCGTACCTCTACAACAAGACCGTGTTCGAGTTGCTGCAGAAGAGGCGCGGTGAGGACGAGGCGGTGGTGTTCGCCCGGTCCGCCACGGTGGGCGGCCAGCGGTTCCCGGTGCACTGGGGCGGCGACTGCGAGTCGACGTTCGAGGCGATGGGGGAGAGCCTGCGGGGCGGCCTGTCCCTCGGCATGTCCGGGTTCGGCTACTGGAGCCACGACATCGGCGGGTTCGAGGGCACGCCCGACCCGGCGCTGTTCAAGCGGTGGATCGCGTTCGGGATGCTGTCGTCGCACAGCCGCCTGCACGGCAGCCGCTCCTACCGGGTGCCGTGGCTGTTCGACGAGGAGTCGGTCGACGTCCTGCGCACCTTCACGAAGCTGAAGATGCGGCTGATGCCGTACCTGGCGGGGGCCGCGCGGCAGGCGTACGAGGAGGGCGCGCCGATGATGCGCGCGATGGTCGTGGAGTTCCCGGACGACCCCGCGTGCACGCACCTCGAACGCCAGTACATGCTCGGCGACGACCTGCTCGTCGCCCCCGTGTTCTCGCAGGACGGGACGGTCGCGTACTACGTGCCGGACGGCGTGTGGACGCACTACGCGACGGGCGAGCGGGTCGCGGGCGGCCGCTGGGTGCGGGAGACGCACGGGTTCGGCAGCGTCCCGCTGCTGGTGCGCCCCGGCGCGGTGGTCCCCGAGGGCGCGGTCGACGACCGTCCGGACTACGACCACGCGGACGGCGTCACGCTGCGCGTGTACGAACCCCGCACCGGCATCGGGGACGGGGCGCGGGTCGTCACGAGGGTCGGGGACGCGACGTTCACCACCGCGCGCGACGGCTCGGCCGTCCGCGTGACGGCCGCGGGCGCGGGGGCGTGGAACGTGCTGCTCGTGAACGCGCGCGCCGCCGCGGTGCGGGGCGGTACGGCCGCCGGGCACCCGGGGGGCGTGCTCGTCGAGGCGTCCGGGGACGAAGTCGTCATCACGCTGGAAGAAGGGCAGGACTGATGGGGTTTCCCGATGGGTTCCTCTGGGGCACGGCCACGGCGTCCTACCAGATCGAGGGGGCGGCGGCCGAGGACGGCCGCGCGCCGTCCATCTGGGACACCTTCAGCCGCACCCCCGGCAAGGTGCTGAACGGGGACACCGGCGACGTCGCCACCGACCACTACCACCGGTGGCGCGAGGACGTCGCGGCCATGGCCCGGCTCGGCGTCGGCGCGTACCGGTTCTCGATCTCCTGGTCGCGCGTCATGCCCGGCGGCGAGCCGAACGCGAAGGGGATCGGCTTCTACTCCCGGCTGGTCGACGAACTCCTCGACCACGGCATCGCGCCGGTCGCGACCCTCTACCACTGGGACCTCCCGCAGGAGCTCGAGGACGCCGGCGGCTGGCCCGCCCGCGACACCGCGCTCCGCTTCCACGACTACGCCGAGATGATCGGCGCGGCCCTCGGCGACCGCGTCCACACCTGGACGACGCTGAACGAACCGTGGTGCTCGGCGTTCCTCGGCTACGCGTCCGGCGTGCACGCCCCGGGCCGCACCGACCCCGTGGACGCGCTGAAAGCCGCGCACCACCTCAACCTGGCGCACGGGCTGGCGAACTCGGCCCTGCGCCGGGTCGCGTCCGGGCGGCACTCCGTCACCCTGAACCTGCACCACCTGCGCGGCGAGGACGAGGCCGTCCGGCGCGTCGACGCGGTGTCGAACCGGGTGTTCCTCGACCCGATGCTCGGCCGCGGCTACCCGGGCGACCTCCTGGCCGACACCGCGGGCCTGACCGACTGGTCGTTCGTCCGCGACGGCGACGAGGCGACGATCGCCGCGCCCCTCGACGTCCTCGGCGTCAACTACTACTCGCCGACGCTCGTCCGGACCTGGGACGGGACGTCGCCGCGCGAGCACGCCGACGGGCACCGGCGGGGCGCGGCGACGCCGTTCGTCGGCTGCGAGGAGATCGAATTCGCCGGGCAGCCGGGCCCGTACACCGCGATGGGCTGGCCGATCGACGCGACCGGGATGACGGAGCTGCTCCTGCGGCTGCACCGCGAGTACCCGGGCACGCCGCTGATGGTGACCGAGAACGGGGCCGCGTTCGACGACGAGGTCGACGCGGAGGGCGCCGTCCGGGACGCGCGCCGCGTCGCGTACCTGCGCGACCACATCGCCGCCGTCGGGCGCGCGATCGACGAGGGCGCGGACGTCCGCGGCTACTTCGCCTGGTCGCTGCTCGACAATTTCGAGTGGGCCTACGGCTACGCGAAGCGTTTCGGCCTGATCCACGTCGACTACCCGACGGGCGAGCGCACGTGGAAGGACAGCGCCTTCTGGTATCGCGACGCGATCGCGTCGCACGGGGCTACGATCGACGCTCCCCGGTCGGCGGAGTGACGGGACGGCCCGTGGTCAAGATCACCGATGTGGCGCGGCACGCGGGCGTGTCGCCGAGCACCGTCTCCTACGTGCTGAGCGGCAAGCGCTCGATCTCGGAGGAGACCCGGCTGCGCGTCCGCGCGAGCATCCGGGAGCTCGGCTACCGCCCGCACGCCGGCGCCCGCGCCCTCGCCAGCAGCCGCTCCAACGTCGTCGCGCTGATGCTCCCGCTGCGCAGCGGCGTCGCGGTGCCCGTCGTGATGCGGTTCGCGACGTCGGTCGTCACCGCCGCGCGGCGGCACGACCACGACGTCCTGCTGCTCACCCAGGAGGAGGGCGAGGACGGGCTGCGCCGCGTCGCCGACAGCGCGCTCGTCGACGCCCTCATCGTCATGGACGTCCAGATGCGGGACCCGCGGGTGCCGCTGCTGCGGTCGCTCGACCGGCCGAGCGTGCTCATCGGGTTCCCCGCCGACGCCGACGACCTGACCTGCATCGACCTCGACTTCCACGCGGCGGGCGCGGCCTGTGCCCGGCACCTGGCGGCGCTCGGGCACCGCGAGGTCGCGATGATCGGCTCCCCGCCCGAGGTGTACGAGCGGGAGACGGGCTTCGCGCGGCGGGTCACCGAGGGGTTCGGTGAGGCGGTCCGCGAGCACGGCATGACCGGGGGCGTCCACCCCTGCGAGGCGAGCGCGGACGCGGCGAAGGACCTGGTCGGGCGGCTGCTGCGGGAACGCCCGGGCCTCACCGGGATCCTCGTCCACAACGAGCAGGTCGTCGACACGGTCGTCCGGGCGCTGCGCGCGGAGGGCCGCCGCGTGCCCGCGGACGTGTCGGTCGTCGCGATCTGCCCGGACGAGTTGGCCGAGCACGCCGAGACGCCGCTGTCGTCCGTCGCGATCCCCGCCGAGGAGGTCGGCGGGCGGGCCGTCGAGCTGCTGATGGCCAAGCTCGACGGCGAGCCCGTCCCGGCGGCGACGCTGCTGCCGCCGGCCCTGACCCCGCGCGCCAGCACCGCCCCCGCCCCCCGCTGACCGGCCCGTCCCGACCGTCCCGCGGCCACCGTCCGACCGCCCGTCCACCGAGGAGAGGGGGCCTTCCCGGCGCTCATCATCGAAGCGCTTCGACAGTTCGATCATCGGGGGCGAGTTCACCCAAGGAGCAAGGTTGAAGCTCAGCCGAAGCAGACCCCGTTCCCCCGGCCGGCGCAGCCGGTCGCTGACCCTCGCGCTGGCCGCCGCGCTCGCGGCGCCGCTCGTCCACGTCGCCCCGGCGGCCGCGCGCGACACCCTCCCGTTCCGCGACCCCGACCTTCCCGTGGCCGCCCGCGTCGACGACCTGCTCGGCCGGCTCACGCTCGACGAGAAGCTCGGCCTGCTGCACCAGTACCAGGCGCCCGTCCCGCGCCTGGGCATCGGCCGGTTCAAGACCGGGACCGAGGCGCTGCACGGGCTCGCCTGGACCACCGACGTCCACGCGGGCGGCGCCGTCCGCACCGCGAAGGCGACCGTGTTCCCGCAGTCCGTCGGCCTCGGCGCCACCTGGGACCCGGCGCTGATGAAGGAGATCGGCTCCGTCGTCGGCGACGAGGCGCGCGGCTACAACAGCGAGAACCCCGACGTCTGGGGCCTGCAACTGTGGGCGCCGGTCGTGAACCTGCTGCGCGACCCGCGCTGGGGCCGCAACGAGGAGGGCTACTCCGAGGACCCGCTGCTCACCGGCCTGCTCGCGACCGCCTACGGCCGGGGCATGCGCGGCGACGACCCGAACCGCCTCAAGACTGCGCCCGTCCTCAAGCACTACCTGGCGAACAACAACGAGTACAAGCGGACCGAGACGTCCTCCTCCCTGCGACCGCGCACCAAGAAGGAGTACTACGAGGTCCCGTTCCGGATCCCGATCTCCAACGACGCGGTCACCGGCGTCATGACGGCGTACAACAAGGTGAACGGCCGTCCCGCGACGGTCACGCCGGACGCCGCCGGGCTCATCCGGTCGTGGACGGACGAGACGCTGTTCAACGTCACCGACGCGGGCGGCCCGAACAACCTGATCGGCTCGCAGAACTACTTCGACGACCTGCCGACGGCGAACGCCGCCACGCTCAAGGCGGGCGTGGACAGCTTCACGGTCGACGACACGAACTCGGCCAAGACGATCGAGTCGATCAAGACGGCCCTCGACCGCGGCCTGCTCACCGAGGCGGACGTCGACGAGGCCGCCGGCCACATCCTGAACAT
This sequence comes from Actinomadura sediminis, assembly GCF_042675525.1. Taxonomy (NCBI): domain Bacteria; kingdom Bacillati; phylum Actinomycetota; class Actinomycetes; order Streptosporangiales; family Thermomonosporaceae; genus Actinomadura; species Actinomadura sediminis. The sequence continues at coordinate 117,058 of NZ_JBHTJA010000007.1, read as the reverse complement.
CCGGGTGCGGCTCGGCGAGTTCGACCCGGACGGCGGCCCGCACGCCGGCATCGGCATGGAGGTCGTGAACAGCCCCGAGCACCGCGCGCTGGCCCGCGAGGCCGCCGTGGAGCAGATGGTGCTGCTCAAGAACGAGAAGAAGACGCTGCCCGTCGACTCCGGCGACAAGGTCGCCGTCGTCGGGCCGCTCTCCGACACCCTCTACACCGACTGGTACTCCGGCGCCCTCCCGTACGAGGTCACCCCGGTGGACGGCGTCCGCGCCCGCGCCGGCGCGGAGAACGTCACCACCAGCGAGGGCGTCGACCGCATCGCGCTCAAGGACGTCCGGACCGGCGAGTACGTCGCGGGCGGCACCGGCGCCGACGGCGCCGTCCTCAAGACCGGCCCGACCGCCCCGGACGCCACCGCCCAGTTCGACGTCTTCGACTGGGGCCAGGGGATCGTCACGCTGCGCAGCGTCGCGAACGGCAAGACGGTGGGCCGCCACAACTGGGGTTCGAACTTCTCCAACAGCCAGGCGCAGCCGAACGGCTGGTTCGTCCAGCAGATGTTCGAGCTGGAGGAGCAGCCCGGCGGCACCGTGCTGCTGCGCTACGCCGGTTACGAGAACCCGGCCGACCCGTACGTGCGGGTGCTGGACGACGGCACGCTCGCGCTCGCTTCCAAGGCCGACGCGACCCCGCTCGCCAAGGAGGTCGTCAGCAGCGGCACCGAGTCCGCGGTACGGGCCGCGAAGCAGGCGGACACCGCCGTCGTCGTGGTCGGCAGCATGCCGTTCATCAACGGCCGCGAGGACCACGACCGCACCACGATGGACCTCGCCGAGGGGCAGGTCGAACTGGTCGAGGCCGTCCGGAAGGCGAACCCGAACACGGTCGTCGTCGTGGAGAACAGCTACCCGACCACGCTGCCCTGGGCGGAGTCCGGTGCCCCGGCGATCCTGTGGACGAGCCACGCCGGCGCGGAGACGGGCAACGCGCTCGCCGACGTCCTGTTCGGCGACGAGAACCCGTCCGGCAAGCTGCCGCAGACCTGGTACCGGTCCGAGGAGCAGCTCCCGAGCATCCTCGACTACGACATCATCGAGCACGACCGCACGTACCAGTACTTCGAGGGCGACCCCCTGTACGAGTTCGGGTACGGGCTCTCCTACACGACGTTCCGCTACGGCGAGCCGGAGCTGAGCCGTCGCTCGATGGGCGCCGACGGCACGATCGAGGTCACCGTCCCGGTCACCAACACCGGGAAGCGCGCGGGCGAAGAGGTCGTCCAGCTCTACACGCGCCAGCGGAAGTCCCGCGTGAAGCAGCCGGAGAAGGAGCTGCGCGACTTCGCCAAGGTCGAGATCGCGCCGGGGCGGACGGAGCGGGTGAAGCTGGAGATCAAGGCGTCCGATCTGGCGTTCTGGGACGTCACGCGGAACACGTGGACGGTCGAGCGCGCCGACCACGACGTCCTGATCGGCTCGTCCTCGGACGACGTCCGGCAGCGGGCGAAGATCGGTGTCCGGGGCGAGCGGATCCCGGCCCGGGACCTGTCCGCGCCGACCCGCGCCGCCGACTTCGACGACCACGACGGCGTCGTCCTGGCCGACGAGACCAAGGCGGACGGCGACGTCGTCGCCGGCGCCGCGGGCGCCTGGATCGCGTTCGAGGACGCCCACCTCGGCCGCGGCGCCGGGCGGATCACCGCCCGCGTCGCGGGCACCGCCGCGACCACGATCGAGGTGCGGCTCGGCGCGCCGGACGGCCGCCGCGCCGGCACCCTCGACGTCCCGGCCACCGGCGGCGTCTACGCCTACCGGGAGATCACCGCCGACCTGCGGCACGCCCGCGGCCGCCAGGACGTCTACCTGGTGTTCGGCGGCGAGACCCGGCTGAGCGAGTTCACCCTGAAGTAGCCCGCCCGCGGGGGACCGCACGGGCCCGCCCCGGCCGCGCCGGGGCGGGCCCGTCCGTCATTCCGCGCGTCGTCCCCTGCGGCGGACGGCGATGACGTTGTCGAGGAGGACGCCGCTCTCCCCGTCGGGGCCGGTGGCCTCGCGTTCGTGGACGCCGCACCGCTCGGTCGTCCACGCGGACGCGTCGAGCGCGAGCCCGGCGAACGTCTCGTCGGCCGTGGGGAACCGGTGGTCGTGGTGTTTCGACCACGGCGGCGCGGCGGCGTGCTCGACGATCAGCAGCAGCCCGCCCGGCGCGACCGCGGCGGCCGCCGAGCGCAGGATCGCGGCGCGGTCCCACTCCAGCGGGGACTGGAGGAACTGCGCCGACACCAGGTCGTACGAGCCGTCCGGGAAGTCGCGGCCCAGGTCGTGCCGCCGGAACTCGACGCGCGGCGCGACGCCGGCGTCCTCGGCGTGCGCCGCGGCGCGGTCGAGGGCGACGGTGGAGACGTCCACGGCCGTCACGGTCCAGCCGCGGCGCGCGAGCCAGACCGCGTCGGCGCCCTCGCCGCAGCCGAGGTCGAGGGCGGTGCCGGGCTCCAGCGGCTCGACGACGCTCACCATCACGGGGTTCGGGTTGCCGCTCCACACCCGGTCGCGGGCGCGGTAGTGCTCCTCCCAGAACTCCTCGGTCTCGTTGCTCATCGGGGTACCTCCTGTCGGTGCGGTCCCCGCATCCTCGGCGACGCGCGCACATGAACGCAAAATCGTTTGCCGGTTCGGCAAGCGGCGTCCGATTCGGCCTCGTTCGCGAAATCCGCGACGCGCATTGGCGCATTCTGGATGCGTTATGTGCGCGGTTCGCGTTGCGCAAACCGGTGGGCCTGGCCTAGGTGTGAATCGACGGCGAGACGCGCACGAGGAGAAATGAGCATGCCGATGAAAAAGGCCCTCTATGTCATGCCGCTGGCGATCAGCGTGGCATCGGTTGCCGCCGTGCCCGCCGCACAGGCGCGCGAGCCCCAGGGCGTCTACCAGCTCGGCGTGACCCCGGCGAGTGCGCCGCCGGAGGAGCCCCCCGCCGCGCGGGCGACGCTGACGTGCGGCCCGGACGGCGGAACGCCCGCGCGCGCCTCGGCCGCGTGCGACCAGCTCGAACGGGCCGACGGCGACATCGCGAAGATCCCCGCCGATCCCGGCCCGTGCACGAAGGAGTTCGCGCCCGTCAAGGTCAGCGCGGACGGCATGTGGAACGGGCGGGTCCGGCGGTTCGTGCAGACGTACCCCAACCGGTGCACCGCGATCCGCGAGACCGGCGGCGTCCTGTTCAGCCTGCCGACACCCGCGCGAAAGAGCCCCGCCCGGCCGTAGGCGGGCGCGACCGCCCCTGCCGCGTCAGCCGTAGGCGCGGTCGTGCAGGGCGCGGACCTCGGCCTCCAAGACCGCGACCGGGCCCTCGACGCGGACGCCCGGCGCCACCTCCCCGGCGGGGATCGGACGCACCGGCGCCGGAGGCAGCCCGCGCTCGGCGAGCCACCCGGTGAGCTGCGCGGACGACGCGGCGTACACGATCCGGCCGAGCCCCACCCAGCCGTGCGCCGCCGCGCACATCGGGCAGTGCTCCCCGGACGTGAACACGGTCGCGGCGGCCCGCTCGCCGGGCGTCATGTGCTCGGCCGCCCAGCGGGCCAGCTCGAACTCGGGGTGCCGGGTGCGGTCCCCGCCCGCGACGCGGTTGCGGTCCTCGGCCAGCACCTCGCCCGACCCCGCGACCAGCACCGAGCCGAACGGCTCGTCGCCGTCCGCGAGGGCCTCGGCCGCCAGCTCCACGCAGCGGCGCAGATGCGACAGCTCTTCCGGGGTCGGTTCGTACGCCATGCCGACGATCTTACGCCGCGGCGGCCGGCCCGGGTCAGGCGCTCTCCCGCAGCACCAGGTGCGGCTTCAGGATGACCACCGGCTCCGCGACGGACTCGCCGCGGATCCGCGACACCAGCAGCCGCGCCATCTCCACGCCCATCTCCTCCAGCGACTGGTGGACGCTCGACAGCGGGGGATCCGCCAGCGGCGCGGCCGCCGAGTCGTCGAACCCGATCACCGCGACGTCGTCCGGGACGCGGCGGCCCGTCCGGTGCAGGACGCGCAGTGCGCCGAGCGCCATCGGGTCGTCCGCGGCGAACACCGCGTCGATCTCCGGGTCGCGGGCGAGCAGCTCCTCCGCGGCGGTGATGCCGCTCGCCTCGCCGAAGTCGCCGAACGCGACGCACTCGGGCAGCCCGGCGGCGGCGAGCGCGTCCCGGTACCCGGTGAGCCGGTCGATGCCGGCGCCCATGTCCTGCGGCCCCGCGATCGTCGCGATCCGCCGCCGGCCGCCGCTGATCAGATGCGCGACCGCCTCCCGCGCGCCGCTGCGGTTGTCGACGTCCACGTAGCTGACCGGCGACACCCCCGGCGGGCAGCCGCCGAGCACCGTCGGGACGCCCGCCGCCTCGAGCTTCGCGGGCAGCGGGTCCGCCGCGTGCAGCGACGTGAGCAGCACCCCGTCCACGTGCTGCGGCGTGAGGTAGTTCTCCAGCCGCGCGTACTCGGCGGGGGAGCGCGCCAGGGCGAGCAGGAGCTGCAGGCCCGTGTCGGCGAGCCCGTCGCCGATCCCGCGGATGATCCCCGCGAAGTACGGCTCGCCGAACAGCCGCTGGTCGGACTCGGCGACCACCAGTGCCACCGTGTCGGTGCGGCGCGTGACGAGCGTGCGGGCCGCGCGGTTCGGCACGTACCCCAGCTCGTCGATCGCCGCCAGCACGGCCGTGCGGGCCTGCGCGCTGACCCGCGGCGACCCGTTGATCACCCGGGAGACCGTGCCGCGGCCCACCCCGGCCCGCGCCGCGACCTCCTCCAGCGTGGGCCGCGTGCTCCTGCCCGCCATCCCGGCTCCCCCTCCGTCGATCTCGATCGCACGGCCGGAACCGGCCGTCCGTGCGGGTCCGGCGCGCCGGACCCGCCACTCGCGCCCCGAGGGGATGTCAGCCGGACGCCCGGCCGGCCGGCCCGCCCCGCCGGATCACGTCCGCGTACCAGCGGGCGCTCGCCTTCGGGACGCGCCGCTGCGTGGCGTAGTCCACGTGCACCAGCCCGAAGCGCTTCGAGTAGCCCCAGGCCCACTCGAAATTATCCAGCAGCGACCACGTGAAGTAGCCCCGCAGCGGCACGCCCTCGGCGATCGCGTCGCGGCAAGCCCGCAGATGCGCGTCGATGTAGGCGATGCGCCCCGCGTCTTGGACCGTGCCATCGCCGTCCGGCACCTCGTCATAGCCCGCGCCGTTCTCGGTGATGTAGAGCGGGACGGCCGGGTACTCGCGGTGCAGCCGGGTCAGCACCTCGTGCAGGCCGCGCTCGTCGATCTCCCAGCCCATCCCGGTCACCGGGCGCCCAGCCGGGACGAACCGGACGTGCTCGCTGCCGACCCACGGGGAGTGCGTCGAGAACGGCGACGACGCCGTCTGCGCCGCCTCGCCCGGCGTCCCCGCGACGGTGTGCCGCGTGTAGTAGTTGATGCCGAGCTGGTCCAGCGGCTGATGGATCGTCCGCGTGTCCTCCTCGGACGGCTCGAATCCGTGCTCGGCCGTGTCGGCGAGGACGTCCTCGGGGTAGCGGCCGAGCAGCAGCGGGTCCAGGAACAGCCGGTTCTGCAGGCCGTCGATCCGGCGGGCCGCGTCCACGTCCGCCTCGTGATCGGTCGCGGCGGAGACCGCGTACAGGTTCACGGCCGCGCCGAACCGGTTGCCCGGGCGCTCCGCCCGCATCGCCTCCACCGCGAGCCCGTGCCCGAGCAGCATGTGGTGCGCGGCGAGCAGCGACGCGGACGGCTCGCGCCGGCCGGGCGCGTGCTCCCCGGACGCGTACCCGAGGAACGCGCCGCACCACGGCTCGTTCACCGTCATCCAGTTCCGCACCCGGTCCCCGAGCGCCCCGTGGACGTGCGCGGCGTACTCGGCGAACCGGTGCGCGGTCTCCCGCTCCGGCCAGCCGCCCGCGTCCTCCAGCGGCTGCGGAAGGTCCCAGTGGTACAGCGTCGGCCACGGCTCGACGCCCGCCTCCAGCAGCGCGTCCACGAGCCGCCGGTAGAAGTCGAGCCCCTCCTGGTTGACGGCGCCCGCGCCGTCCGGCCGGACGCGGGGCCAGGAGATCGAGAACCGGTACGCGGTCAGGCCGAGATCGGCCATCAGCGCGACGTCCTCGCGGAAGCGGTGGTAGTGGTCCACGGCGACGTCGCCGGTGTCGCCGTTCAGGACCTTGCCCGGCGTCCGGCAGAACGTGTCCCAGATGGACGGGCCGCGCCCGCCCTCGGCCGCGGCGCCCTCGATCTGGAAGGCGGCGGTCGCCGCGCCCCACCGGAACCCGGCCGGGAACAGCGCGGCCTCCGCCGCACCGGTGTCGTCCTGTAGCGAGGTCACGCCTTTACCGCACCTTCCATGATTCCGCCGATGATCTGGCGGCCGAACACGATGAACACGACGAGGAGCGGCAGCACCGCCACGGTCGTCCCTGCGAACATGAGCGTGTAGTCGTCGAAGTAGGCGTTCGCCAGGTTGTTGATCGACAACTGCACGGTGGGGTTGTCCGGGGCGAGCACCGCGAGCGGCCACATGAACTCGTTCCACGTCTGCATGAACGTGAGCAGGCCGAGCACCCCGGCCGCCGGGCGCAGCGCGGGCAGCACGACCCGCCAGTAGATGCCGAACGTGGAGCAGCCGTCGACGCGCGCCGCCTCGATCAGCTCGTCCGGGATGGCCTGGGACGCGTACTGCCGCATCATGAACACGCCGAACCCGGTCACCAGGAACGGCACGATCACCGCCTGGAGCCGGTTCTGCCACCCCAGCTCCACCATGATCATGTAGAGCGGGATGATGCCCATCTGCACCGGGATCATCATCGTCGCGATGATGATCAGCAGCAGCGCGTTCTTGCCCTTGAAGCGCAGCTTGGCGAACGCGAACCCGGCCAGCGACGCGAAGAACACCGTCGACACCGTCACCACCGTGGAGGCGATCGCGGAGTTCAGCAGGCCCTGCGCGAAGTAGGCGTCGGGGTTGTCGAAGAGCCGCCCGACGTTCTCGCCGCCGTCGCCGCCGGGCACCAGCGGCGGCGGCACGGCGGAGACGACGTCGTTGCTGCGCGTCGCGACGACGATCATCCAGTAGATCGGGAACAGCGACAGCGCCACCGCGACGATCAGCGCCACGTAGGTGAGCGGGCTGGCCTCCCACAGGCCGCGCAACCGCCCGCTGGGACGGGCGTGCTTGGCGGACTGCCCGGGGCCGGCGAGGAGCGTCACTTGGTGCCTCCCGTGCGTCGCACGATCAGGAAGTTGATCAGGGAGAACACGATGATCATCATGAAGAGCGCCCAGGCGACCGCGGCGCCGTAGCCGTACCGGTCCGATCCGAAGGCGTTGTCGTACATGTACATCGTGATCGTCTGGAACTGGTGCAGCGCGCCGCCGTCCATGTTGTTCGGGGTGCGGACGCTGAACAGCACGGGCTCGGTGAAGAGCTGCAGGCCGCCGATCGTCGAGATGATCACCGTGAAGATGATCGTCGGGCGCAGCATCGGCACCGTGATCTGCCAGAACTGCCGGAGCCGGGAGGCGCCGTCGATCGCGGCGGCCTCGTACAGGTCGCGCGGGATGGACTGCATGGCGGCCAGGTAGATCAGCGCGTTGTAGCCGATCCAGCGCCAGTTGACCATCGCGGCGATCGCGACCCACGACCAGCCGCGGCTGGAGCTCCAGTCGACCGGGTCCACGCCCACCAGGCCGAGCGCCCAGTTGATCATTCCCCAGTCGGTGTCGAACATCTGGGTGAACACGATCGACACGGCGGCGGTCGAGGTGACCAGCGGGGCCACCATCCCGATCCGGAACAGCGTGGGCATCCGGATCCGCCGGTTCAGCGCGTTCGCGATGAACAGGGCGATGAGGAGCTGCGGGACCGTCGCGAGCACGAAGATACCGAGGGTGTTGACCGTCGCGTGCCAGAAGTCCGAGTCGGTCAGCAGGTAGTCGTAGTTGTCCAGGCCCACCCACTCGCGGGTGCCCGAGGCGAGCCCCCAGTCGTGCAGCGACACCCAGAGCGTGAAGCCGAGCGGGAACAGGCCGAAGATCAGGAAGACGATGTAGAACGGCGAGATGAAGGCGTAGGGGGCGGCCTTCACGTCGAGCCTGGCCAGCCGGCCCCGCCAGGTGGGGCGTGGACGGCGGCCGGAGTCGTCCGGCGCGGGCCGGGACTGTTTCCGGCCGGCGCGCAGATCGGTGGTCATGCGCCTCCTTTCGGGGGCGGCTCCGCCCGGGGCAGCGGCCGGACGGAGATTCGGGACATGAGTGAGGCGGTGGCGCCGCACGGGGAGGTGAGGCACGGCGCCACCGCCTGGCCAGTGGGTCGGGTGGTCGTCGGACGTGTGGTCGGAGGTTCGGTCGTCCGGGGTGGGACGTGGAGGTCAGCGGGCCGGGGTCACCGGGCGGACTTCTCCGCCTCCTCGACGGCCTTGTTCCACGCCTCGCCGGCCGGGACCTTGCCCTGCCCGACGCTGATCAGGACGTTCTCCACGGCCTGCCGCACGTCCTCGTTCTTCGGGCCGAGGTAGACGGGCTTGGCCTGCGCCACCATCTCGCCGAAGATCTGGCCGACCGGGGCGTCGTTGAAGTACGGGTCCTTGGCGTCCGCCACCGCCGGGTCCTTCGCCGCCTGCGGCGAGGACGGGAAGACGTTCGCGGCCTTGAACGCGCCGATCTGGCCCTCGGGCGAGGTCAGGAACTTGGCCAGCTCGGCGGCCTCCGCGGCGTGGTCGGTCTGCTTCGGCACGGCCAGCCACGAGCCGCCCCAGTAGCCGCTTCCGCCCGGCACCTTGGCGACGTCCCACTTGCCCTCGCCGTACTCACCGGAGAACTCCTTGATGCCCCCGAGCATCCAGGACGGGCACGGAACGGTGGCGAACGTGTCGCGCTTCAGCGCGGTCTGCCACGGCGGCGTGAAGATCGACATGTCGGCGGTGAGCTTGTTCTGCTCGAACTTCAGCGCCGTGTCGAACGAGGACTTCACCGCCGGGTTGGTGCCGAAGACCAGGTTGTTCTGCTTGTCGAAGTAGCTGTGGCCGGGGCCGGCGCCGGCCTCCTGCAGGACGGTCACGCGCCACACGGCCGTCGGGCCGTCCAGCCACTTGCTGCCGTCCACCTTCGACTGGAAGTCCTGGCCGACCTTCAGGTAGTCGTCCCAGGTCGGCCACAGCTCGGAGACCTCGTCGCGCTCCGTCGGCAGCCCGGCCTTCTCGAACAGGTCCGTGCGGTAGCACATGGCGAGCGCGCCGACGTCGGTGCCGAGGCCGACGAGCTGCTCGCCGTCCGGGGAGACGCCCGCCTGCCACTTCCACGACACGAAGTTCTGCTCGAGCTCCTTGCCGCCGTGGTCGAAGAGGTTGACGAACTTGTTCGCCTGCTGCATGTAGAGGGGCAGGATGCCCTCCTCCAGCATGACGACGTCGCCCGCGCCGCTTCCGGTCGCCATCCACTGCTGGATGCGCGGCTTGAAGTCGTCCAGGCTGGACACCTTGCGCTGCTTGATCGTGACGTTCGGGTGGGACGCCTCGTACTGCTTGTACAGCTCTTCGTAACCCGGCTCGCCGAAGACGTCGACGGTCAGCTCGATCTTGCCGTCGCCGCCGGAGTCGTCCCCGCCGCAGGCGACGGCGAGGCCGCCGACGAGCAACGCGGCCACCGCCGTGCTCAGTCCGCGCCGCATGCTGGCCCTCATCGCGGACCCCTTCCAGTTGTGATGTACCTCGGGTGTGGGAGCGCTCCCACGAAGCAAAGACCGTGACCCGGGTCACTGTCAATCTCCGAGACCGAACCGTTACGGGCGCGTGTCGGCGGTCATCGGGCCGTGCGCGCCGCGCAACGGCCCGACACCTGCGTCAACGTTCGGGAACGGGCCGGTGAACGGCCTCGGTGCCCGGAGGGACGGACTCCGGCGCGGGCTCGGCCGCCGGCGCCGGAACCGCCGCGCGTCGGGCCGCGGGCGCGGGCGCCGTCGAGCGGCGCACGACCAGCTCCGGCCGGTACAGCAGCTCGGTGCGCGGCGCGCGCTCACCGCCGATCTCGCCCAGCACCGTGCTCACCGCCGCCATCGACATCTCCCGCACCGACTGCCGGATCGTGGTCAGCGGCGGGTCCAGGTAGGCCGTCAGCGGCGAGTCGTCCATGCCGGTGACCGACACGTCCTCGGGCACCCGCAGGCCGCGCGCCCGCGCGGCCCGGATCGCGCCCAGCGCCATGATGTCGTTGCCGCCGCAGATCGCCGTGCAGCCCTCGTCCAGCAGCCGGGCCGCGGCGGCCTGCCCGCCCTCCACCGTGTACATGGTGTTGACGACCAGCGCGTCGACCTCCTCCGCGGACAGGCCCGTGTGCGCGGCCATCGCGCGCCGGAACCCCTCGGTCTTGCGCCGGGTGGGGACGTAGACGTCCTGCCCGATCGCCAGCCCGATCCGGCGGTGGCCCATCGCGGCCAGATGCCCCACCGCCGCCTCCATCGAGGCGACGTCGTCGTTGGAGATGAACGGCGCGTCGATGTCGCTCCGGTAGCCGTTCACCAGCACGATCGGCAGCGCCTTCTCCAGCAGCCGCGCGTACCGCGCCCGGTCGGAGTTGGCGTTGGCGTGCAGGCCGTTGACGAAGATGATCCCGGCGACGCCGCGCTCCAGCAGCATCTCGATGTAGTCGTCCTCGGCGACGCCGCCCGGCGCCTGCGAGCACAGCACCGCCATGTACCCGTGCCGGGCCAGCGCGCTCTCGATGACCTCGGCGAACGCCGGGAAGATCGGGTTGGTCAGCTCCGGGATGATCAGCCCGATCAGCCCGGCCCGGTGCTGGCGCAGCCGGGCCGGGCGCTCGTAGCCGAGCACGTCCAGCGCGGTCAGCACCGCCTGGCGCGTGGCCGGGGACACGCCCGGCTTGCCGTTCAGCACCCGGCTCACCGTCGCCTCGCTCACTCCGGCATGGGCCGCGATGTCAGCCAGGCGTGTCGTCATGGGTTTCAAGTTAGCGCCGTTCCTCGAGGTCCCACCACAGGGCGGTGTCCGGCGGCAGTTCCGTGCCTTCGTCGCCGATCCGGACCGGGCCGCTCGCCAGCAGCGGGGTGCCCCGGACGGGGACGCGGACCGTGCGGCCGGACGTGTTGACCGCGCAGCCGAACGAGCGCCCGCCCTCGGGGGCGTCCCGGACGAACGACAGCGTGCCGGCGGGGCCGTCGAGCCAGCGGAGGCGGCCGTCGCCGAGCGCCGGGTGCTCGCGGCGGACGCGCAGCGCGTCCCGGTAGAGCGCGAGCATCGAGTCCGGATCGGCCTCCTGCGCGGCGACGGTGAGGGAGCGCCAGGACGGCGGGATCGGCAGCCACGAGGACGAACCGGCGCCGAAGCCGAACGGGGGCTCGTCCCCGTCCCACGGCATCGGCACCCGGCAGCCGTCCCGGCCCTGGCCCTCGCCGCGCAGCCGCTGCGGGTCCTGGAGGAACTCCTCCGGCAGGTCGAGCACCTCGGGGAGTCCCAGCTCCTCGCCCTGGTAGACGTACGCCGAGCCGGGCAGCGCGAGCGTCAGCAGCGCCGCCGCCCGGGCCCGGCGGAGCCCGGTCTCGCCGCCGCCGTACCGGGTGACGTGCCGCTTCACGTCGTGGTTCGACAGCACCCAGGTCGCGGGGGCGCCGACGGCCCCGGCGGTGCGCAGCGACTCGTCCACGACCTCCCGCATCGCGGCCGCGTCCCACGGGGCCGTCAGGTAGTGGAAGTTGAACGCCTGGTGGAGTTCGTCCGGACGGGTGTAGGCGGCGAGGCGCTCGGGGGTCGGGGCCCACGCCTCGGCGACCGCGATGCGCTCGCCGTCGTAGGAGTCGAGCAGCCGCCGCCACGCGCGGTGGATGTCGTGCACCGGGTCCTGGTCGAAGTACGGCAGGACGGCCGTGCCGAGCATCTCGACCTGGTTCGGGTGGCCGACGTCGGGCAGCCCGGGGGCCTTCGCCATGCCGTGCGCGACGTCGATGCGGAAGCCGTCCACGCCGAGGTCCAGCCAGAACTTCAGGATGTCCGCGAACTCCGCGTGGACCTCGGGGTTCTCCCAGTTCAGGTCGGGCTGCTCGGACGCGAACAGGTGCAGGTACCACTGCCCGTCGGGGACCCGCGTCCACGCGGGGCCGCCGAACACCGACTCCCAGTCGTTGGGCGGCTCGGCGCCGTCCGGGCCGCGGCCGTCCCGGAAGACGTACCGGTCCCGCTCGGGCGAGCCGGGCGCGGCGTCGAGGGCCGCCCGGAACCAGGCGTGCCGGTCGGAGGTGTGGTTCGGCACGACGTCGACGATGATCCGCAGGCCGTGCGCGTGCGCGTCGGCGATCAGCGCGCGGGCGTCGTCGAGGGTGCCGAACAGCGGGTCGACGTCGCGGTAGTCGGCGACGTCGTAGCCGAAGTCGGCCATGGGGGAGACGTAGAACGGGGTCAGCCACAGCGCGTCCACGCCGAGCGCGGACAGGTAGGGCAGCCGTTCCCGGACGCCCGGGAGGTCGCCGACGCCGTCGCCGTCCGCGTCGGCGAAGCTGCGCACGTACACCTGGTAGATGACGGCGTTCCGCCACCAGCGTGCGGTGTTCTCGGCGCCGTCCCGGGGCGCGGGGACGGCGAGGGTGTCCTGCGTCATGAACGTCCTTCGTGTCGGGAGCGAGATCGGGTCGTCGCCCGGCCGTCCGTCGTCCGGCCGGTTTTCACTTGACGCCGCCGGCGGTGAGCCCGGCGACGATCCGGCGCTGGAAGACCAGCACCACGACGATCAGCGGGACGGTCACGATGACGCCCGCCGCCATCTGGGTGCCGAACGGCTGGTCGAAACCGGACACGCCGGTGAACTTCGAGATCGCCACGGTCGCGGTCTGCATGTCCTTCTCGTTCACCATCGACAGCGCGATGAGGAATTCGTTCCACGCGGCGATGAACGTCAGGATCGCCGTGGTGAACACCCCGGGCGCCGCCAGCGGGACGATGATCTTACGGAACGCCTGGCCGCGCGTGCAGCCGTCCACCATGGCCGCCTGCTCCAGCTCGAACGGGAGCTGCCGGAAGAAGGCGTTCAGCAGCCAGATCGACAGCGGCAGCGCGAACCCGAGGCTCGGCACGATCATCGCCTGGTAGGTGTTGATCCAACCGATGTCGGTGAACAGTTTCAGCAACGGAACGAGCTGGGAGATTCCTGGAAACATCGTCGTCGCGATGATGAGCCCGAGCAGCGCGTTCTTGAACCGGAAACGCAGCCGGGCCAGCGCGTACGCGGTGAGCACGCCGACGGTCAGGGTGAGCACGGTGGTGCAGCCGGCCACGATGACGCTGTTGAGCAGCGCCCGGCCGAACCCGTTGTCGCCGCGGAACACCGCGGTGAAGTTCTCCAGCGACCACCGTACCGGGACGACCGAGTTGTCGAACTGGTCCTGCGGGCGGCGGAAGGCCGAGATCGTCATCCAGTAGAACGGCGCGAGGCAGTAGACGGCCACGGCCGCGACGCCGAGGTAGGACAGGACCCGCCGGGTCCGGGAGCCGGTCACGAGGCCACCGCCTTCCGCTTCGGGCCCCGCTTCCGGCGTCCGGCCCGTTTCGCCTGCTCGCGGGCCTCGCCGATGATGTCGGCGCCGAGCAGCTTCACGAACAGGTACGCGATCAGGGCGATGTAGACGAACAGGATCGTCGCGTACGCCGCCGCCGAGCCGTACCGCAGGTTGGACGCCTCGAACCAGGCGATCATCGTCAGCGTCTCCACCGAGTCCTGGTTGACGCCGATGAGGACGGCCGGGAGGTCGAACATGCGCAGCACGTCCAGCATCCGGAACAGCACCGCGACCAGCAGCGCCGGCTTCACCAGCGGGAGCGTGATGCTCCGGAACCGCTGCCACGCGCTCGCGCCGTCCACGCGGGCCGCCTCGTAGACGTCCTTGGGGATCATCTGCAGGCCCGCGAGCACCAGCAGCCCGATGAACGGCGACGTCTTCCACACCTCCGCGATGATCACCGCGAGCTTGGCGGGGAGACCGTCGGCGGTCCACAGGATCTGCTGCCGCAGGACCGCGTTCGCGGCGCCGTCCGCCTGGAAGATCCACCGCCACAGCAGGCCGGAGATCGCGGTCGGGACCGCCCACGGCACCAGGATGCTCGCCCGGACCAACGCGCGCCCGCGGAACGCCTGGTGCATGATCAGCGCCATCCCGACGCCGATGACGGTCTCCAGGATCACGGTCGTGAACGTGAAGAACGTCGTGTTGCCGAACGCGTTCCAGAACGCGCCGGCCGCGTCGCCGCTGAAGACCGCGGTGTAGTTGTCGAGGCCGACGAACCGCGTCCCCTCGACGACGAACCCCTGTTCGTCCAGGCCCTCGCCGCGCGCGTACAGCGACTCGCGGAACCCGGCCAGCACCGGGTAGCCGATGACCAGGGCCAGCACGAGCAGGGTGGGGGACAGCAGCAGCGCGGCGAGCCGCCGCTCGCCCCGCGCGGCTCCGCCGCCGCGTGCCTTGCGGGTGCGCGGCGGCGCCGCCGCGGCGTTCGCCGCGGCGGGCCGCTCGTCGTGCGTCGTCGCCATGCGGGTCACTGCCGGGCGGTGAGGGTCTCGAGCCTGCCCTGCAGGTCGGCGAGGGCCTTGTCGACCGGGGCGTCACCGGTGACGGCCGAGTACCCGGCCTCCTGGATCGCGGCCGTCACGTCGCCGTACTTCACCGCGACGGGACGCGGCGTGGCGTTCTCGATCGCGGCCTTCAGCACCGGCAGGTACGGCAGCTTCTCCACCAGTTCCGGGTCGTCGTAGAGCGCGGCGATGGTCGGGGCCTTCGAGGTGGCCAGCAGGTTGTCGCGCTGCGCCTGCACCCCGGTGAGGTAGCGGATGAAGTCGAGGCCGGTCGCCTTGTTCTTCGCGAACGCGGAGATCGCGAGGTTGTGCCCGCCGAGGTTGGAGACGCCGGGGCCGTCCGGGCCGGGCAGCGGCGCGACGGCGAACTTCCCGGCGACCTCCGACGACCCGTCGTCCTGGTTGGCCAGCGCGTACTGGTACGGCCACTGCCGCTGGAACACCAGCTTGCCGTCCTGGAAGTAGCGGCGCCCGCCCTCGGTGTCGAGCGTGATCGCCGACTTCGGCATCCGGCCGTCCGCGTGGGCCTTCACCAGGAACTCCAGGCCCTGCTTCGCCTGCGGGGTGTTCACCGCCGGCTCGCCGTCCGGGCCGATGATCGCGCCGCCCGCGCTGCCGATGGCCTCCACCATCGAGATCGTCATGCTCTCGCTCTTGTTGACCTCGGTGAAGAAGCAGTCGATGTCCTTCGCCTCGTCGAGGTCCTTGACCTTCTCGCAGGCGTCCCACATCTGCCGGTAGGTCTTCGGCGGCTCGGCGATCCCGGCCTTGTCCAGCAGGTCCTTGCGGTAGTACAGCATCCCGGCGTCGGACGTGGACGGCACGGCGTACAGCCGGTCGCGGTACCGGGCCGTCTCGATCGTGGCGGGCAGCATCTTCGACAGGTCGACCCTGTCCTCGGGGAGCTCGGTCAGCCACCGGTTGGCGGCGAACTCCGCCGTCCAGACGACGTCGAGGTTGAGCACCGTGTAGGCGTCCGACTTCGTCGTCGCGTTCTGGATCATCTGCTGCCGCTGCTCGTTCGGCTCGTCCGGCAGCTCGATGATCCGCACCTTCTCGTCCGGGTGCTCGGCGTTCCAGCCGTCCACCTGCTTCTGCAGGTTGCCGGAGCGGTCCTTGCCGGTGACGAACGTGATCGGGCCGCGGCCCTGCAGGCCGTCCGCCGACGTGCCGGACGATCCGTCGCCGTCGTCACCGCCGCAGCCGGCCAGCGAGAGCGCGAGGACGGCGCCGACGACCGCGCCGCCGACCCGGGGGATGCGCCGCATGGGGTCCTCCATTCGCGAGACGGGCCGTGCCGGCCGCCGTCCCGCCGTTCCGTGGATGGGGGGTGGTTGATCGGGGACATTAGCAACGGGTTTCAAGGTCGTAAACAGCTTGCAGAAATTTTCAGCAAGCTCGTGTCCGATCTGTAACCCTCTTGCAGGCGGCCCCGGAAACCGGTCGACGCGGCGCACCCGTTGCGCCAGGCTGCGTTCGGTGAGCACCGACCTGCGGCTCGTCCGCGACCACACGATCCTGTCCGTCGTGGCCGGCTCGCGCGCCTACGGCCTCGCCACCGGCGCCAGCGACGTCGACCGGCGCGGCGTGTTCGTCGCGCCCGCGCCGCTGTACTGGCGTTTCGACAAGCCGCCCACCCACTTGGACGGTCCCCTGCCCGAGCAGTTCTCGTGGGAGCTCGAACGGTTCTGCGAGCTGGCGCTGGCCGCGAACCCGACCGTCCTGGAGTGCCTCTGGTCCCCGCTCGTCGAGCGCGTCACCCCCATCGGCGAGGAGCTCCTGGCCGTCCGCCCGGCGTTCCTGTCCCGCCGGGCGCACCACACCTTCCTGCGCTACGCCGACAGTCAGTTCCGCAAGTTGCAAGCCGGCTTGCGCAAGGACGGCGAACCCAACTGGAAGCACGTGATGCACATGCTGCGCCTCCTGCACAGCGGCCTGCACCTCGTCCGCACCGGCGAGCCGCTCGTCGACGTCAGCGACCTGCGCGACCGCTTCCTCGCCGTCAAACGCGGCGAAACGCCGTGGGACGAGATCGACGCGTGGCGCGCCGAACTGACCTCGCACATGACGACCGCCCTCGACGCGAGCCCGCTGCCCGACCACCCCGACCGCGACCGCGTCGAACGACTCCTCGTGTCCGTCCGCCGCCGGAGCCTCGAATGGTGAACCTCCTCGACGGCCTGCTCGACCGCTGCACCGCCGAGCACCCCTGCCCCCGCGCGTTCCTCAGCGAAGCTCGCCGGTGATGATCCACAGGTGGCCGAACGGATCGCGGATGCGGCCCGAGCGCTTCCCGTAGGGCCGGTTCTCGATCGGCACGACCGTCTCGGCGCCGCGGGCGAGCATGCGCTCGCCGATTGCATCGGGGTCATCGACCTCGATCTCGAGGAGCACCGCGGAGCCGCCGAGATCACCGGGCGAGAGCCACCCCCACGCGGAGACGGCCGGGGAGAGCCGGAAGGACGAGTCGCCGATGCGGTGATCGATCATGGTGGGGCGGCCATCGTCGCCCGGGGGAGCCCGGAACACCTCCTCGGCGCCGAGGACGTCCCGGTAGAACGCCGAAGCGCGGACGGGGTCGGCCACGATGAGCCGAGGAGCGAATCCAATATCCGAAGCCATGCACCTCATCGTGGAACCAGGGCGCGGCACGGTCTTGGACATTCGGCACCTCCCGATCCGGCCGCCGAAGACTCCGCCCGGGCACGGGCGGGGGCTATACCACAGTTGAACCTTCCAGTGGGGTTGCGACACCACCGGGCCGGGGATCTTCCTTCGCGGGCGGCGGGGAGGTGCCGTCCCCGAAGGGAGCCGTCATGACCGTGGCCAGCCCGTCCTGGGCCGACCTGCGCGAGCCCGCCGACGCCGCCGCCCGGGCCGGCTCGCTGCTCGACGTCCTGCGCGCCGAACTGCCGCCGGACCGTCCCGTCACCGTGTGGAACGCGTCCTGCGGGGACGGCGCCCTCGCCCGGTGGCTCGCGCCCCGCCTGCACGGACCGCAGCACTGGATCCTGCAGGACTCCGATCCCGCCGCGCTCGCCCGCGCCGCCGGACGGGCGTACGCGTCCGCCGACGGGGTTCCCGCGACCGTCGAGACCCGCGCGGGTGAGCTCGCCGATCTGCGCGCGGCCGATGTCGTGGGCGCGTCCGTCCTCGCGGCGTGCCACCTGCTGCACCGGCTCACCGCCGCCGAGGCCGACGCCCTCGCCGCCGCCGCGTGCCGGCCCGCGCTGTTCACCCTCACCCCGGTCGGCCGCGTCCGGCTCGACCCCGCCGACCCCCTGGACGTCGAGTTCGCCGCCGCGGCCGACGCCCACCGCCGCCGCGGCGGCCTCCTCGGGACGGACGCCGTGTTCACCGCCGCCGACGCGTTCGCCCGCCGCGGCGCGGCCGTCCACACCCGGCCCAGCCCGTGGCGGCTGGGGCCCGCCCGTTCCGTCCTGATCGCCCGGTGGCTCCGCGACTGGGTCGCCGACGCCGTCGAGCAGCGCCCGTCCCTCGGCGCCGACGCCACCTCCTACCTGCGCCGACGCCTCGCAGACTGCGCCGGCGGCGACCTGACCGTGGAGATCCGCCACCTCGACCTGCTGGCGATCCCCGCCCGGTGACCCGCTTGTAACCAAGCACTTGCGCAGATAGCCTGCCGCCGGCGACCGGCGGGAGGTTCGGATGGCGATCGCACCGGTGGTGGAGGAACGGCCCGGCTGCGGGCGCGGCGCGCGGCTGCTCGGCGCGCTGATGCGCCGGTTCGTGCGGCCGCTCGTCGCCCGGCTGCCCTGGACGCCGTTCACCCTCCGCCTCGCGGGCGTGATCGAGTTCGCGGGCGCCCTGCTGGCGGCGCCGCGCGGCACCAGGACCGTCCCGGTGCGGGGCCTCGGCTGCGCGGCCGAAGAGGTCCGGGGCCGCGGCGTGCCCGCCGACCCGCGGCGCGCGATCCTGTACTTCCACGGCGGCGGGTTCGTCGCCTGCGGCCTGCGCACCCACCGCCGGATGGTCGCCCGCATCTCGCAGGCGGCCGGCATGCCGGTCCTCTCGGTCGCCTACCGCATGCCCCCGAAGGTCCCGATCGCGACGACGATCCGCGACTGCACGGACGCCTACCGGTGGCTGCTCGACCGCGGCGTCGAGCCCGGCAACATCGTCCTCGCGGGCGACTCGGCGGGCGGCCACCTCGCGTTCGCCGCCGCCCTGCACGCCCGCCGCGACGGGCTGCCCCGCCCGGCCGGGATCGCCGGCCTGTCGCCGTTCCTCGACCTGGACGCCGAAGCCCGGATCGCGCACGCCAACGAGCCGCTCGACCCGTTCATCCCCGCGCGCCGCCTGGGCGACCTGGTGCGCACCGTCTTCCCGGGCGTCGCGCCCGACGACCCGCTGCTGTGCCCGCTGCACGCCGACCTCCGCGAGCTGCCGCCCGTCCTGATCCAGGTCGGCTCCATCGAGGTGCTGTGCAGCGACGCCGAACTGATGGCCGAGCGCCTCGGCGCCGCCGGCGTCCCCTGCACGCTGCAGATCTGGGAGGGGCAGGTGCACGTCTTCCAGGTCTTCGCCGACCTCTCCCGCGAGGGCCTCGCCGCCATCGCCGAGGTCGGCCGCTTCGCCCGCGGCGTCACCTCCCGGCAGGCCGCCCGCGCCGCGTGACGTCAGCGCGCGAGGCGCTCGGCGGCCTTCGCGTGCAGGGCCGTCGCCAGCTCGACGGCCGCGTCGACGACCGTGTCGAGGTCGTCGCCGAGCCGTCCGTCCGCCCACTGCCTCGCCAGCTCGATCATCGCGCCGGTGAACATGGTCGCGGCGATCAGCACCGTGGGGTCGTCGCGCGGGCCCATCGCCACGAGGCCGTCCAGCAGCGCGGTCTCCGCCGCCCGGCGGCGCGCGGCCAGCGCGTCGTTGCCCGGCGCCTCGGCGAACAGGACGCGCCCCCGCCGCGGGTCGTCGCTGATGAACCGGAGGACGTCCCGGACGCCCGCGCGGGTGCGGGCCTCCGCGTCCGGCCCCGCCTCCTCCAGTGCGCGCGCCAGCACGTCGCCGAGCGCCTCGGCCTGCCGGTCGTAGACGGCGGCGAGCAGCTCGCCGGTGTCGGCGAAGTTCTCGTAGAAGTACCGCGTGTGGAGCTCGGCCTCCCGGCACACCGCGCGGACGCTCAGCCCCGCCTCGCCCTCCGCCCCGAACAGGACGAACGCGGCCCGCACGAGCATGTCGCGGCGCTCGTCCCGGCGCCGGGACGCGGGAACCCCCGCCCACCGGGTCGTCATGGCGGCACGTTACCAAGTCTGGACACGGGCGTAACCGGACACTTATTCTGGCTACAGTCGTATCCAGAATGGAGCCCGGCATGCCGAGCAACCCCATCGCCGCCAAGTTCGAGCGGGCGTTCGACGCCGACATCCGCGCGAAGTTCTTCAAGGGCCTCGACTTCGCCGGCCCGGAAGGGGACCCCGGCTGGTTCGGTCCCGGCAGCGCCGTCTGGTACGTGCACTCGCACCTGCCCGCGCTCGTCCTCGGCCTGGTCGGCGCCGCCTACATCGAGGGCCTCGACCCGAGCATCTCGTGGATGGCCTACGACCACTCGCGCATCCCCGAACGGGACGAGCACGGCGTCCCCACCGGGAACGTCGACGTCCACGGCGCGACCGTCCGGCTCGGCCACTCCGTCTCGTTCTTCATCGGGACCGCCTACGGCTCGACCGCGACGGCCGAACGCCTCGCCCGCACCGTCCGCGCCATGCACCACACCGTCAAGGGCACCCGCCCCGACGGGCTTCCCTACGACGCCGACGACCCCGAGTGGCTCCGGTGGAACTACGCCACCGTCGTCTGGGGCCTCGCGACGGCCCACGAGCGCTACCACCGCCGCCCCCTGCGGGACATCGACCGCTACTACCGCGAGTTCGTCCGCGTCGGCGAGGCCCTCGGCGGCACCGACCTGCCCGCGACCAAGGCCGAGACGGCCGAATGCCTCGAGTCGTACCTCCCGCGCCTCGCCGTCACCCCGATCAAGGCGTTCGGCACCGGCCCCAACCTGCGCGACAGCGAGGCCAAGCCGTGGGAGCCGGGCAGCCCGTTCATGGACTGGGCCGCCCGCGACATGCTCCCCGGGTGGGCGCAGAAGCTCGTCCTGTACCGGCCCCCGAACCCGCTCGTCCTCCGCGCGCGCCGCGCCGCCCTGTGGACCGCGCTCAACGGCCTCCACGAGGCCACCGGCCCCATCCGCGAGTACCGCGAGGCCGAGTCCCGCGTCGCGAAGGGCGCCTGGGCGCCCGTCGAGTCGACCGCCCCCACCGCGCCGGACCCCGTCCTCAGCCGGGAGGAGGTCGAGGCGATGGCGTGAGACACCGTCCGGGGTGGACCGCGCGAGATGGTGACGTGGGCGGGCTCGGCCCTCTGCCGAGCCCGCCACGCCGGGTCCGCACCGGAGCCGGACCCGTGTCGCCCCGTCAGCGCTGCAGTGTCAGCAGACCCGGCCGGTAAGGCAGGAGGCCGTAGTCGGTGCCGTCGGAGCCGGGGTCGCGCCCCTGGTAGAGCAGTTGCAGGTTGCAAGGATCGACGGTGAAGGTCTGGTCGGCGCCGGCGCGGATCAGTTCGCCGTGGCTGATGTCGTCGGTCCAGGTGGCGCCGCTGTTGACCTTGCCGGCGAACGGGTTGCCCTCGCTCGCGGCCTGCGGTGTCCACGAACCGTCCAGGCTGCCGGCCGTGAACGAGCGGAAGTAGCGATCACCCTGCGAGCCGATCGCCTCGACGAGCATGAGGTAGCGGTTCTGGTCCTGGAGCTTGTAGACCTGCACGCCTTCGAACAGGTTGTTCGGCGTATCGCTCATGACCACCGTCGAGGTCGCGCCGAAACTGCCCGGGAAGTTCCCGATCGGCATTTCGGCCCGGTAGATCTTGCCGTTGTCGCCGGCGAAGAAAAGGTACATGTTCGCGTCGTCACCGATGAGCGTCTGGTCGATGGGGCCCGTTCCGGAGCCGGTGATGCTTCCGGAGAAGAGCACCTGCTCCGATGACCAGCCGTTCGGGTCGGCGGGGTTGTTCGACGTCCGGTAGGAGAAGGCGGTCCGACCCCACTGGTAGGCGAGCACCCATATGTTCTTCGGTGCGAAGTAGAACAGCGTGGGCGCGACGGTGGAATTCGACATCCCGTTCTGGCCGGCGGACGCCATCTCGGACCAGTTGGAGAACAGGTTGAAGTTCATCGACCCCCACCTCGTCCCGTAGTCATGCGTCGTCGCATAGACGAGATGCCTGCCGTTGTAGGGGGCGACGGTGAAGTCCTTGAGCGCCACCCACCCCGACCTGGGCTGCGCCAGCGGGCCGGTCGACGTCCAGCGGTATGTCGACGGAAGGGCGCACGACGGACCCCCGGGGTCGTCACCGACCTCGACGAGCCGCCACTGCTGGTTGGCGCCGCCCCAGTCGTCGTACTGGACGATGTTCGCGTTGTCGGCGGTGGAGCCGCCCTGTACCTCGAGGGCCTTGCCGCTGTGGCGCGAGATGAACCTGACGTGGCCTCCCGGGCTCTCGGCCAGCCGCCACTGCTGGTTGGTGCCGTTCAGGTCGGACCACTGGACGATCGAGCCGCCGTTGGCGGTCGACCAGTTGTAGACGTCCAGGACCTTTCCGGAGTGGCGGGACTTGATCCGGTAGTACCCGCCGCCGGAATCGACGAATTGCCACTGCTGCTGGTTCTGATCGTTCCTGGTCCACTGGGTGATGCGGGCGCCGTCGCCGGTCGCACGGTTGTAGACGTCCAGGGCCTTGCCGCTGTTGCGGTTGACCAGGACGTACCACTTGTTCACGTCCACTGTCGCGGCTTGAGCGGTCTGTACGTTCGTCACGGACAGGAGCACCGACAGCAGGAACGATGCAAGCACTGCACCGGTCCTCAACATGAGCTACTTCCTTTCGTCCGATAGGACTGTTACCGCTAACATTCCTGTCGTGCGAGGACCTTCTCTCCATTGGGGATGGCGGGAGGGTGGTGGTGGCCGGAGTAAATACGAGGTGGAGCGACACGGTCAAGGACCCCGAACCTACGAAAAGTTTCGGGAGCGATCCACCTGCTAGATCGGGCATGCAAACCTGGTAGCCCAAGGTCCGCCATGAAAGTTTCTGAAACTATTGACGGGACCCGCGAGGGCTCACACACTGAGTCCGCGACGCCCTGGGTGGTGAGTGCGTTCCCGTGCCGGAGCGCGGCGTCTGGTGCACGGCTGTGTCCGTGCTTCCAAACCGTCGTTCGTTCATGGAGGAACAGACGTGCGTATCGCCATGCCCAGATCTGGAATCCGCAGGCGGGCCCTCGTCGCCGGCGCTCTCGGGGTGCTCGCCTCGTCCGCCGCGCTGGCGGCACCGGCTCCGTCCGCCGCCGCCGCGGAGAGCACGCTGGGGGCCGCGGCGGCGCAGAGCGGCCGTTACTTCGGCACCGCCATCGCCTCGGGGAAGCTCAACGACCCGGTGTACACCACGATCGCGAACCGCGAGTTCAACTCGGTGACCGCCGAGAACGAGATGAAGATCGACGCCACCGAACCCCAGCGGGGCCGGTTCGACTTCACCGCCGCCGACCGCGTCTACAACTGGGCGGTCCAGAACGGCAAGGAGGTGCGCGGCCACACGCTGGCCTGGCACTCCCAGCAGCCCGGCTGGATGCAGAACCTCAGCGGCGGCGCGCTGCGCCAGGCGATGATCGACCACATCAACGGCGTCATGGCCCACTACAAGGGCAAGATCGTCCAGTGGGACGTCGTCAACGAGGCGTTCGAGGACGGCGACTCGGGAGCCCGCCGCAACTCCAACCTCCAGCGCACCGGCAACGACTGGATCGAGGTCGCCTTCCGCACCGCGCGCGCCGCCGACCCGGCCGCCAAGCTCTGCTACAACGACTACAACATCGAGAACTGGAACTGGGCCAAGACCCAGGCCGTGTACGCGATGGTCCGCGACTTCAAGCAGCGCGGCGTGCCCATCGACTGCGTGGGCTTCCAGTCCCACTTCAACAGCGGCAGCCCGTACAACGGCAACTTCCGCACCACGCTGCGGAGCTTCGCCGCCCTCGGCGTCGACGTGGCCATCACCGAGCTGGACATCCAGGGCGCCTCGCCGACGACCTACGCCAACGTGGTCAACGACTGCCTGGCGGTCGAGCGCTGCGTCGGCATCAC
The DNA here is from genome assembly GCF_042675525.1 of Actinomadura sediminis. Classification (NCBI taxonomy): domain Bacteria; kingdom Bacillati; phylum Actinomycetota; class Actinomycetes; order Streptosporangiales; family Thermomonosporaceae; genus Actinomadura; species Actinomadura sediminis. The sequence continues at coordinate 93,324 of NZ_JBHTJA010000007.1, read as the reverse complement.
GGTCTGGGGTGTGCGCGACACCGACTCCTGGCGCTCGGAGCAGACTCCGCTGCTGTTCGACGGCGGCGGCAACAAGAAGCCCGCCTACACCTCGGTCCTCAACGCCCTCAACGGCGGCACCGATCCGGGACCCGAGCCCGGCTCGGGAACGATCAGGGGCGTCGAATCAGGCCGTTGCCTGGACGTGCCCAACGCGAGTACCACCGACGGCACCGGGCTCCAGCTCTGGGACTGCCACGGCGGCACCAACCAGCAGTGGACCTTCACCGACGCGGGCGAGCTCAGGGTCTACGGCGACAAGTGCCTGGACGCCGCCGGCACCGGCAACGCCGCCCGAGTCCAGATCTACGGCTGCTGGGGCGGCGACAACCAGAAGTGGCGCCTCAACTCAGACGGGTCCATCGTCGGCGTGCAGTCCGGCCTCTGCCTGGACGCCGCCGGCTCCGGCAACGGCACCCCGATCCAGCTCTACTCCTGCTGGGGCGGCGCCAACCAGCGCTGGACCCGCACCTGACCACGGGGTGGAGCCGGGTCCGCCCGGCTCCACCCCCCGCCCGCGACGCCGGCGAACCCCTGGACTCCCCGCCGGCCGGCCGTCAGAGGACGAACCGCGCGGGGTCGAAGTGGTACCTGCGGGAAGCGCGCCGCGCCGCGGCGATCCACGCGGGCTCGTCGCCGGGCGTGGGTGTCGAGATCGGGCCGGCGGTGTCGAACCAGCACGCGAACGCGCACCGGGTGTGCGTCCCGCCCGCCGCGGTCGAGGTCAGGTACGCGATCTGATCGTTCATCCACGACACGTGCCGCGTCCCCCGGTCGCCGTAGCCGATCTCGGGGACGCACCACGGGACGCCGCGCGCCCGGGCGAACGCGACCGCCGGGCCCCACAGCGAGCCCTTCGAGCCGACGTGGGAGTAGCCGTCCGCGCCGTAGCAGTCGACCAGCCCGTCCCCGGGCCACATGTCCGCGTACGTGCGCCCCTTCGCCGGGTTCGTCCCGGCCCACGTCGTGACGATCTGCACCGTGTACAGCCGCGGCCACCCGTCGTCCTGCACCCGCTTGGCCAGCCGGCAGAACCGCCGGAACCCCGCCCGGTAGGTGGACAGCGAGAACGTGCCGTTCTTCAGTTTCACGTCTGGTTCGTGCCATATCGTCACGAATGCGACGTGGCTTTTGGGGATGCTGCGCAGGAAGTCGAGAATCCGTTCGTCCAGTCTTCCGGACGCCACGGCCCTCATGTCCGGTTTCCCCGACCAGCAGCTCGCGCGCTTCCCGACGTCGGCACCGGCGTTCGAGGCCGCCCACGACCTCGGAACGCCGTCGCGGGGCCGCTGGTAGACGCGGCGGATCGTCAGCGGCCCGTACCGTGCGTCCATTCGCGGATAGTCGGAGCCGGCAAGGTCGTCGCCCGCCGCACCCCACAGGATCGCGTCGCGCTTTTCCATCGTCGCACCGCCTCGGTAGCCGCCTGGTGGAAGGAATACCCATCCCGGACGACAATGCAGACATCCGCCCAACAGGTGCGTGGTAGATCTTTTCGCTCGTCCGGCGAAAAGGGGCATAGCGACGCACACGGAAAATAGTCACCCGGTGACTTCGATTTCCGGATCTCTATAGAACCTTCCAAAGAAAAACGGACTCTAGATTCATCGCTTCTGTTTAATACTCATCCGCCCCTTGTGTCACACCGATTTGGCGAAGAAGGGCTGCCCAGAATGGGGCGCGCAAGATACGGTGTCGCGCATGCGAGCCAAACTCCTCTGCGCGGCCTTCGCCGCCGCGTTCATCGGCACGACCGGCACGGCCACGGCACACGCCGCGCCTCCAGCGGACGACCGGTCGGCGTGGGCCGCCGCCCCGCATCAGCCGGTGAGCCGCGTGCAGGTGCAGGCGGCTCCGCCGTGGGGGGCCTGCGGCCGGAGCACCGACCCGCAGAAGCTGGTGCGGCTGTTCACCAAGAACCGCGTCGTCGACTTCGCTCTGCGCTGCGGCGGCCCGAAGTACAGCTCCTCCCCGACCTGGGGTTACCGGCACATCCTCTGGCGCCACAAGGGCGACTTCGAACGCATGGCGGCCGGCACGTACCAGAACTGGCGGGACATCGCCGACCTCGCGATGAGCCACAACACCTCCGATCCCGACCGGTGGAAGCACAGCGGCGGAAAGTCCTGCTATTCGCGGGTGCTGTATCTCAAGAACATCCGCACGAACAAGGTCGTGCGCAAGCAGATCTTCAAGATGATCGTCTCCAGCAGCAACAACATCATCACCAGCTACCCGACCGGGACGCACTGCTGATGGACGCGGCCGCCGGTCTCGTCGCCCGGCTCCGCCGCCTCGGATACACGGTCGCCGGGACGGCGCCCGGCGTCTACGAGGTGACCGCCCGCGCCGGGCGGCCGCTCCACCGGCGGCCACGCCTGTTCCTCCCGGACGACGTCCTGGCGGAGTACGTCACCGCCCTGCGGCACGACGCCGACGACGCGGGACTCGCCCCGCTGGACCTGATCGAGACCCACATCGAGGAAGAGTTGGACTCCGTCGACCCCGAAGGCCGCAACCGCACCACGGCCCTCGGAGTCCGACGCGACCACGCCGGCCGACCCGAATGGTTCGTCACCCAGGACCCCCGTCCGCCGTCGCCGGAGGCAGGCCCCGGCCACCGCTGGGACGCCGGCGGGCCGGACGACGGGCCACCGTGACGACCGCGCTCGGTGAACACCGATACGACACCGCAGGAGGCCGCCGCCGAGCACAACGACCCGGTCACTCGCGGCGAAGCCCGCCGACCGCCTCGGCCTTCCGCTCGCCGGCAGGGGGGTAGACGGCTTCGAGCTTGCCGTCGTCACGCAGTCTCAGCTGGACGTCGCCCACATCGCAGCCGGATTGAAGGCCGGGGAAACGGGTGTCCAGCGTCAGGATCCCGTCCTCGTAGGAGACCGGGACGACCGAGCCGGAGCACTCTCCGTCCAGGTAGGCCACCTTGCCGCCGCGCTCCCCCTCGGGAAGAACGAACTTCGCCTTCCATGTGCCTTCCTGCTCGTCCTTCTCCGTGATCTTCCCCGTCCACGTTCCGGCGAAATCGGAGGGGATCGGCGGCGGGGACTCCGCATCGTCGGCGGGAGAAAGGAAGGCGTCATAGACGGCGGCCGCCATCATGACGACCCACAACGCGGCGAAGACGACCGCGCAGCCGATGGCGAGGCGGGCGCCCGCACTATGACGAACCTGTGGGCGCGGGGGCGGCGGTGCATACCGGGGCGGCGGGACGTGCTGGGGTGGCGGCGGCGGGGGCGGAGGTCTGCGGCCCGCGGACGCGCCCTCCCATGGATCGTTCGGGACGCCGGAGGCGGCCGTTCCTGGGGTGGCGGCGTCCCAGGGGTCGTCGATGCCCTCCTCGGCGTCCTCGTGGACCGGCTCGGCGTCGGCTCCGCCCGCGACGGGACCGCGGCGCGCCGCGTCGTAGGCCGCGCGCCGGGCGGTGAGGACGTCGCGGGCGGCGTTGATCAGACGGAGCCGGTCCTCGGCCGCGGCCTTGGCCTCGGGGTCGGTGACCCGGTCGGGGTGGTGGGCGCTCGCCGACCTCCGCCAGGCCCGCTGGATATCCTCGTCCGAGGCGTCGGGGCGCACGCCGAGGAGTTCGTAGGCGTCGTTGCCCGCCAGTTCGCCGAACAGGGTCGACACGGTCAGCGGCCGATCCTTCGTGCCACCGAAGCCCGGTAGCAGGTGAGCGTCCAGTGCGCGGTGGCGGTGGAATGCCCCGCCGGGACGATCATCGAGCCGGTGGCGACGGTCACGTCCTTTGCGCCGGCGAGGTAGAAGACGAAGACGTCCAGGCGGTGCTCGAAGCCCTCGTAATACCAGTCGTTGCGCAGGATCGACTGGCCTGTGACGAAGGGCGCCTGGAGAAGTTCCTGCGCCCGGGCGGGCAGGTTGCCGAGCACCTCGCGGGCCCGGCGTGACAGGCCCAGGTCAGGGGGCGCGGCCCCGGGGGAGGACGGCCCTGCCGCGCGGGCCGCCGGGCGGTGCTCCAGCGGGACGTGCCGGAGGGAGCCCGGCGCGAACAGGAAGGACGAGATCGCGTAGACGGGCCGGTGTTCGGTGTTCACCCGGGGTTCGGCGATCGAAAGGCCCGCCTCCCCGAAGGTGACGGCGTAGCCGCGGCCGTCGCCGCTCGAGGCGTCGGTGTTGGCGAACCACTCGATGGCGGTGCCGGAGAGTTCGGCGAGGCGCTGCCGGGTGCGGACGCCGATCGCCGCCCAGTGGTCCGTGCGCGTGGCCCCTTCGGCGAGCGACAACTCGCCCGGTCGGTGGACGCCGGACGCCGAGCGCCCGGTGACCTCGCCACCGCGTTGTGTCTCGGCGGTGCCGGAACCGGACGGCACCGCCGGGAAGAACGAGTTCATGCACCGCCCCTGACCCCGTGTTGACTTGTCTTGATCAGGCTAGTGTCTGCGAGCTCGGTCGTCGACGAACTCGGCGAAGCCTCCCGGCCGGGACCGGGGTGTCCGGGGCGGCGCCCCTAACCGGTGTCGACGGCGGTGGGGGAGAGGATCTTGGTGAGGACCATCGCGGCGCAGCCGGTGAGGCCGGCGGTCTCGCCGAGGCGGGCCGGCTCGATGCGCAGGCTGCGGGTGGCCAGGGCCGTGGCGCGGCGGTAGACGATCTCGCGCAGGCCCGCGATGAGCGGCTCGTCCGCGCCGACGAGGTCGCCGCCGAGCACGACCACCGCGGGGTTCAGCAGGTTGACGGCGGTGGCGACGACCTCGCCGATGCGGCGGCCCGCGTCGCGCAGCAGGGCGACGGTGGCGGGGTCGCCGGCGCGGGCGAGCGCGGCGAGGGCGGGCAGGTCGGCGGCGGACGAGCGGGCGAGCAGCGCGGCGCCGCCCGCGATCGCCTCGACGCAGTTGACGTTGCCGCAGCGGCACGGGTGCTCGGTCTCGGCCGGGACGGGCACGTGGCCGATCTCCCCGGCCGCGCCGAGGGCGCCGCGCTGGATGGCGCCGCCCGCGATGATCGCGGCGCCGATTCCGGTGGAGATCTTCACGAACAGCAGGTCGTCCACGCCCGGGTGGGCCTGGTGCTCGCCGAGCGCGGCCGCGTTGACCTCGTTGTCGAGGTAGGCGGGGACGTCGAACCGGGTGCGGACGCGGGGGCCGATCTCGACGGCGTCCCAGCGGCCCGCGACGTGCTCGACGGCGTCCGGGACGCCGAGGCCGATGCCGCGGACGGCGCCCGCGGGGACGCCCGCGTTCTCGAGGAGCCCGGACCACAGGTCGAGCAGGGTCGGGATGGTGGCGTCGGGGGAGACGTCGGCCGGGGGCCCGTCGGCGCGGGCGAGGATCGTCCCGGCGAGGTCGCAGACGGCGAGCTGCCCGCGGGACTGGCCGAGGTTGGCGACCAGCACGGCGCCGCCGGCCGCGTGGAACCGCAGGCGGGCGGGGGGACGGCCGCCGGTGGACGGCCCGTCGGCGCGTTCGACCACGAGGCCGCGGCCGATGAGCTCGGCGACGCGGGACGCCACGGTGGGACGCGACAGGCCGGTGAGGCGCGCGAGGTCCGCGCGGGTGTCGACGCCGTGCTCGCGGATGAGGCGGAGCACGTCGCCGGTCGTGGCCGGGGTGACGGGCATCCGGTCAGTCAAGCACGCGGGACTTCAGTGCGTCCACTTGGTGAAACCTTCGAGGCTTTTGTAAGTCGGACTTCCTAAGTGGGTTGTGCGGACAGCATATGTCTCGGTAGTTTGCCGAACGGACATCCCCCCTCGTCTGGAGCATCGAATGGCTGTGCATCCCGTGCTGGCAGAGGTGACGCGGCGCATCGCGGAGCGGAGCGCCGACCGCCGCGAGGAGTACCTGAGCCGCATCCGCGACGCCCGGACGGAGGGGCCGGCGCGCGGCGGCATGGGGTGCGCGAACCTCGCGCACGGCTTCGCGGCCTGCGGCGTCCAGGACAAGCTGTGGCTGCGCGGCAACGTCACGCCGAACATCGCGATCGTGTCGTCCTACAACGACATGCTGTCGGCGCACCAGCCGCTCAAGGACTACCCGGACGTCCTGAAGGCCGCGATCCGCCGGGCGGGCGGCACCGCGCAGTTCGCGGGCGGGGTCCCGGCGATGTGCGACGGCATCACGCAGGGCCGCGCGGGCATGGAGCTGTCGCTGTTCAGCCGGGACGTGGTGGCGATGGCGACGGCGGTGGCGCTCTCGCACGACATGTTCGACGGGATGCTGCTGCTCGGGGTCTGCGACAAGATCGTCCCCGGGCTGGTGATCGGGGCGCTGTCGTTCGGGCACCTGCCGGCGATCCTGGTCCCGGCCGGGCCGATGGCCTCGGGGCTGCCGAACGCGGAGAAGGCGAAGGTCCGCAAGCGCTACGCCGCCGGGGAGATCGGACGCGACGAGCTGCTCGCCGCCGAGGCCGCGTCCTACCACTCGCCCGGCACCTGCACCTTCTACGGCACCGCGAACTCCAACCAGCTGCTCATGGAGGTCATGGGCCTGCACCTGCCGGGCGCGAGCTTCGTCCCGCCGGGCACGGACCTGCGCGAGGGGCTCACCGCCGCGGCCGGACGCCGGGTCCTGCAGATCACCGACCTCGCCGCCGAGTACACCCCGGTCGGCGAGATGCTGGACGAGCGCGCGTTCGCCAACGCGATCGTCGCGCTGCTCGCGACCGGCGGGTCCACGAACCACACGCTGCACCTGCCCGCGATGGCCGCCGCCGCGGGCATCGAGCTGACCTGGGACGACTTCGACGAGCTGTCGCAGGTCACGCCGATGCTCACGCAGCTGTACCCGTCCGGCACGGCCGACATCAACCACTTCCACGCGGCGGGCGGCACCGCGTTCCTGATCGGGGAGCTGATCGACGCCGGGCTGCTGCACGAGGACGCCCGGACGGTCGGCGGCGCGACCCTCGCCGAGTACCGGAAGGTGCCGAGGCTCGACGGCGGCCGCGTCGTCTGGGAGGACGGCCCGGCCGCCACGGGCGACCCGGCCGTGCTGCGTCCCGTCGCGGAGCCGTTCGACACGCACGGCGGCCTGCGGACGGTCCGCGGCAACCTGGGCCGCGCGGTGGTCAAGGTGTCGGCGGTCAAGCCCGAGCACCGGGCGGTCGAGGCCCCCGCGCGGGTCTTCGACTCCCAGGAGGGACTGCAGGACGCGTTCGCCGCCGGGGAGCTCGACCGGGACGTCGTCGCGGTCGTCCGGCTGCAGGGCCCGCGCGCCGACGGGATGCCCGAGCTGCACCGGCTGATCACGCCGCTCGGCGTCCTGCAGGACCGCGGCCACAAGGTCGCGCTGGTGACGGACGGGCGGCTGTCGGGCGCGTCCGGGGCCGTGCCCGCGGCGATCCACGCGTCGCCCGAGGCGGCCGCCGGCGGCCCGCTCGCGCGCGTCCGCGACGGCGACGTCGTCCGGCTCGACGCCGACAAGGGCCTGCTCGAGGTGCTGGTGCCCGACGAGGAGTTCGCCGCGCGGGAGCCGGAGGGGGGCGTGCCCGACCCCGGCCGGTGGTCGGGCACCGGACGCGAGCTGTTCGCGGCCTTCCGCGCGGCGGTCGGCCCGGCGGAGCGCGGCGCGGGGGTGTTCGGATGACCGCGCCCTGGCTCGTCGGCGACATCGGCGGGACGAACGCGCGGTTCGCGCTCGTGGACGGTCCGGACGGCGTCCCCCGCGAGGTCCGCGCGCTGCCGACCCGCGAGCACGCCGACCTCGCCGACGCCGCGGGGGCGTACCTGTCCCGGCACGCCCCGGGCGTCCGGCCGTCCGCCGCGTGCCTGGCGGTGGCGGGCCCCGTCACCGGCGGGACGTTCCACCTGACGAACGCGGGCTGGCCCGTCGGCACCCCGGAGGACGTGCGCGAGCGCCTCGGCCTGCCGCACCTGGAGATCGTCAACGACTTCGCGGGCCTCGCGATGTCGCTGCCCCGGCTGGCCGCCGACGACCTGGTCCCGGTCGGCGACCGGTACCCGGCGGCGGACGGGCCCCTCGCGGTCGTGGGGCCCGGCACCGGCCTCGGCGTCGGCGGGCTCGTCCCGGCGCCGGGCGGCGGCTGGCTGCCGCTGCCGGGGGAGGGCGGCCAGGTCGACGCGCCCGCCGGGACCGATCGGGAGATCGAGGTCGTCCGGCTGCTGCGCGCCGAGCGCGGCGCCGCGACCGCCGAGTACCTGCTGTCCGGGGACGGGCTCGCCCGCATCCACCGCTACCTGGCGATCATCGACGGGGTCCGGCCCGAGCCGGTCACGCCCGCGCAGATCGTGGAGCGCAAGGCGGACGCCCGCTGCGCGCAGACCCTCGCGATGTTCTGCGAGCTGCTCGGCTCGCTCGCCGGCAACGTCGCGCTGACGATCGGCGCGACGGGCGGCGTCTACCTCGGCGGCGGGATCCTGCCGCGCATCGCCGACGTCCTGCGGGACAGCGCGTTCCGTGCCCGGTTCGAGGGGAAGCCTCCCGTCGAGGGATACCTGCGCGCGATCCCGACGGCACTGATCGTCCACACCGGCCCGGGGCTGCTCGGCGCCGCCATGCGCCTCGCGCAGACCGCCCCCGAACCCGCACGACCCTTGGAGACCGCTTGAACGCCGAAGACCTGTTCGACCTCGCGCCCGTCGTCCCCGTCGTCGTCCTGGACGACGCCGACGCCGCCGTGCCGCTGGCGCGCGCGCTCGTCGAGGGCGGCCTCCCGGCGATCGAGGTGACGCTGCGGACGCCGGTCGCGATCGAGGCGATCACGCGGATCGCGGCCGAGGTGCCGGACGCGGTCGTCGGCGCCGGGACGGTCGTCCGCCCGGACGACGCCGAGCGTGCGGCGGCCGCCGGGGCGAGGTTCCTGGTCAGCCCGGGCTGCACCGAGCGGCTCCAGACCGCGATGGCCGCGACCGGCCTGCCGTTCCTGCCGGGCGCGGCGACCGCGTCGGAGGCGGTCGCGCTGCTCGAGGCCGGCGTCACCGCGATGAAGTTCTTCCCGGCCGAGCCCGCCGGCGGCATCCCGTACCTGAAGGCGCTGAACGGGCCGCTGCCGCAGGTCCGGTTCTGCCCGACCGGCGGGGTGAAGCCGGGCAACGCCGCCGACTACCTGGCGCTGCCGAACGTCGGCTGCGTCGGCGGGACGTGGCTGACCCCGGCCGACGCCGTCCGGTCCGGCGACTGGGACGCGATCCGCGGGCTCGCCGCCGAAGCCGCCGCCCTCCGCTAGGACGGGACGTGCGGGCAGGGCCCGGCGGTGAGGCGCGAGCCGCCGGGCCCGTCCGGCACCAGGTCCATGCGCAGGCGCCCGCATGCGCAGCGCGTCCAGACGACGAGGCCGTCGCTGGTGAGGTGCCGGGAGACGATCGTGGGGCGCTGTTCCGTGCTGCACTGGGTCATGCCCGCAGTCTGCCCACCCCCGATCGTTGCCGTCCATTTCACATTTCCCCACTCGACCGTGCAACATGGTTGCATGATCGACCTTCGGCGCCTGCACATGCTGCGGCTCGTCCACCAGTACGGGACGGTCACGTCCGCGGCCGAGGCGATGCACCTGACCCCGTCCGCGGTCTCCCACCACCTGCGCGAACTGGGCCGCGAGCTGAAGGTGCCGCTGCTGGAGCCGCAGGGCCGCCGCGTCCGGCTGACCCCGGCCGCGCTCGTCCTCATCGGGCACGCCGACGCGCTCCTCGCCCGCTGGGAGGAGACGGTCGCCGACCTCGAGGCGCACCGGACGGGCGCCGCCGGGCCGCTGCGCATGTCCGGGTTCACGACGGCCGTCAGCGGGCTGATCGCCCCGGCCGCCGGACGGCTGCGCCGCGAGCACCCGGACCTGCCGGTCCGGATCCACGAGTGCGACACCGCGGAGGCGGTCGCCCTGCTGGCCGCGAACGACACCGACATCGCCGTCATCGAGCCGTCCGCCGCCGCGCCCCCGCCCGGTGACGCCCGCTTCGACCGGGAGCCGCTGCTCGAGGAGCCGATGGACCTGATCGTCCCGGCGGGCCATCCGCTCGCCGCCCGGGGGACCGCGCGGCTGGAGGACGCCGCGGCCGAACCGTGGATCAGCGTCGAGCGCGAGAGCTGCGACCACCACGACCGGCTGCTCGCCTACTGCGCCGCCGCCGGGTTCGCGCCGCGCGTCGAGCACGTCACGACCACCTGGTCGGTGATCTGGGCGATGGTGGCCGCGGGGCTCGGGGTGTCGCTCGTCCCGCGGCTGGTGGGCGGGCCGGGGGACGGCGCCGTCCGGGTGCCGCTGGCCGGCGACGCGGTGCCGCGGCGCCGCCTGCTGACCTGCGTCCGCCGCGGCGCGCGCGGCAACCCGACCGTCGAACTGGGGCTGCGGGCGCTGCGCGACGCCGTCCCGGCCCCCTGCACCCGCCTCCCGGCCGCCTGACGCCGGAGGCGGACGCTAGCGCCGGAGGGCCGCGGCGACGCGGGCCGCCCGCGCGAGCCACACCACCATCGCGACGCCGAGGGCGGCGAGGAGGCCGGTGCCCGCGCCGGCCGTGAACGTCAGGACGAGGAACACGCCGAGCAGCAGCGGGAACGCCGGGGACGGCGGCCCGTGCCGGTGCGGGCGGTACGGGCCCGCGTGCACCGGCCCGCGGTGGCCCCACGGCCCCTGCCCGGGGACGGGCGCCGGGACGGGCGCGGGACGGGGCTTCGCGGCCTCGGGGAGGCCGTGCGGCGGGGGCAGGTCCCGGACGAGCGCGCGCAGGTCGCCGCGCGTCTTCGCGGCCAGCGCGGCGTCCATGCGCTCGTCGAGCTCCCCGCGGTCCAGCCGTCCCGCGGCGAAGTGGTCGTGCAGCGCGACCACGACCGCGTCCCGCTCGGTGTCGCCGACGCGCAGTTCGCCGACGCGCAGTTCGCCGGTGCGCGGTTCGCCGGTGCGGGGTTCGCCGGTGCGCGGTTCGCCGTTCACGGTGCCTCCTCCGCGGTGTCCGGCCCCGGGGCGTCGTCGGCGAGGATCCGGTACAGGTCGCGGCGCGCCCGCGACAGGACGTCCCGCGCCCGGTCGAGCTGCTCGGGTCCCCCCGAGTGGACGATCTGCACGACCGCGGCTCCCGTCCGCGCGGCCTGCTCGAACAGTTCGGGGACGCCCGCGCCGACGTCCGGGGCCATCGCCGCCCACGGCTCGCGCAGTTCGTCGGCGTGCTCCTCGACGTGGGCGCGGCCCGCGTCGGTGAGCCGGTGGACGCGGCGGCCGCCGGTCTCCTCGGCGGCGATCAGCCCCTCGTCGGCGAGCTGCTGCAGGGCCGGGTAGACCGCGCCGGGGCTGGGCCGCCACGCGTGCTCGCTGCGCTCGGCGATCTCCTGGATGATCTGGTAGCCGTTGCGGGGCTCCTCGGCGAGCAGCGCGAGGATCGCCGCGCGGACGTCGCCCTTGCGGGCCTTGGGCCCGCGGCCCCACGGGCCGCCGCGCCGGCCGTGCGCCCACGGCGGGCGCGGGCCGGGACCGCCGGGTCCGAAGCCGGGCGGGCCCCACGGGCCGGAGCCGGGTCCGCCGCCGAACAGCGGGCCGAAGCCCGGCACGCCGCCCCCGCCCCACGGACCTCCGTGCATGTGACGCATGTTCTTCACCGCCTTCTGAGATCTCTCTTTGAGCTCTCGCGATACGACAACGATATATCGTTGACGTACGGTACGGCCAGAATGTTCCCGGAGATTTCCGGTCGGACCGGGGCGCGGACGTCCGTCCGGGCGTCTGCCGACAAGATCCCCGATTCCGGGCGCGGCCGTCTGACCTCGGGAAACCTGGGTAACAGGCGGGTTGTGGGGGGACGATGGGGACACACGAAGCCGTGACGGCGCGCGACGCGGTCCTGACCCGGGACGGGAACGCCGCCCGCGCCCACGCCGTCGGCGAGGTGCTGCTGGGACTCGCGCTGTTCGCGCTGTACCTGCTCGTGGCGATGCTGCCCGAAGCGCCCCGGGCGCGGCTCGCGCGCGCACACGGGGAGACGCTGTACGAGCTGGAGCGGGCGCTGCACCTCGACGTGGAGCTCGCCCTCAACGAATGGCTCGCCGACCAGTCCGTCCTGCGGGTCCTGGCCAACTACGAGTACGCGATCACCTACGTCGCGAGCGCCCTCGCGCTGCTCGTCTGGCTGTTCGTCCGCCACCCCGACCGGTACCGGACGGCCCGCACCGCGTTCGTCCTCCTCAACGTCATCGCGCTCGCGTGCTTCGCGCTGTACCCGGTGATGCCGCCCCGGCTGATGCCCGACCTCGGCTTCGTCGACACCGTCCGGCTCGGCGGCACCTGGGGGTCGTGGGGCTCGCCGCTGGTCGAGCACGCCGACCGGTTCGCCGCGCTGCCGTCCCTGCACATGGCGTGGACGCTGTGGGTCGGCGTCGAACTCGCGCGCGTGAAGGCGCACCGGTCGGTGCAGGCGATCAACACCGTCCACATCGTCGTGACCGGGTACGTCATCATGGCGACCGCGAACCACTTCCTGGTGGACGCGCTCGCGGCCGTCCCGCTCGTGGCCGTGTCGGTGTACGCGGCCGAACGGTTCGCGCGCCCGTCGCCCGAGCGCGTCCGGGCGCCGGACGCGTTCTTCCTCGCCGTCGAGACCGAGCGGGCCCCGCAGCACACCGGCGGCGTGATCATGCTGGACACGTCCCGGGAACCGCTGCACCGCGCCGACCTGATCCGGCTCGTCGCCGAGCGGATGGACCGGCTGCCCCGGTTCCGGCAGCGGCCGCACGGCGCGGGCCGCTGGCGGCGGCCCGTCTGGCGCGACCATCCGGCCGTCGACTGGGACTGGCACGTCGCCGAGCACCACGTCACCGGCATGGACGGGCTCCGCGAGGTGATCGCCCGGGTCCAGGCCGAGCCGTTCCCCCGCGACCGGCCGCTGTGGCGGATGCTGCTGGTGCGCGGCGCCGAACCGGGCCGCACCGCCGTCGTGTTCCTCATGCACCACGTCGTCGCGGACGGCATCGGCGTCGTCGCGCAGGCCGTCGCGCTGATGGAGCCGCCGCAGGATCCCCCGCCCGCCGGGCCCCGGCGCGGCCGGGTCCGGACGGCCCTCGCCGCGGCCGCCGGCACCGCGGTCGGCCTCGGGCAGCTCGCGCTCGACGTCGCCCCGCCCGCCCGGCTGCCCGCCGCCGGCACCCCCGAACGCCGCTTCGGCACCCTGCACGTGCCGCTCGACGTCGTCCGGGACGTGTCCCGCCGGCACGGCGTCCGGGTGACGGACGTGGTGCTGTGCGCGGTCGCGGGCGGCCTGCACCGCGCCGCCCGTCCCGGCGCGGACGGGCGCGGCACGTGCCGCGTCGCCGTCCCGCTGATGATGCGGGCGCCCGGCGGCGCGATGGAGGGCAACCACACCAGCGCCGTCATGGTCGATCTGCCGATCGGCGCGATGCCCGAGACCGCGCGGCTCGCCGACATCGCCCGCCGCTGCAAGGTGCTGCGGTCGGGCACCCGCGCGCTGGCCGCGTGGTTCGTGATGCGCCAGGTCGGACGGCTCATGCCGGTGCCGCTGCACGCCCGGTTCGCCCGCGCCGCCTACAGCGAGCGGTTCCTGCAGGGCATCGTGTCGAGCCTGCCGGGGCCGGGCGGCCCGCTGCGCCTGGCCGGCGCCCCGCTCACCGCCGTCTACCCGGTCGTCCCGCTCGCGCCCGGCGCGCCGCTCGCCGTCGCCGCCCTCGGCGTCTCCCGCGAGCTGTGCTTCGGCGTCTCGCTCGACCCCGGCCTGGCCGACGACGCCGACGCCCTCACCGCCGCGATCGGCGCCGTCATCGACGAACTCCGCACCGCCGCCCCGCTCACCGGCGCGCCCGCCCCGGAAACCGAACCAGCCCCGGAACCCGCCCCGGACGGGCGGCCGGACCCCGCCGCGTGACCAACGCCCCCGGGGGGCGAACCCATGCCGTGACCCCATGCCGTGCACGTGAACGCCCGAGCCCCGCCCGGACGTCCGTCCGGGCGGGGCTCGGGTCTCGGGCGCGTCACACGGCGCGCATGGCGCGCAGCGACTCCTTCAGCGAGCCCATCGTCGCGAACACCGACGTCGGCTCGTAGCCGCAGTGCGCCATGCAGTTCGCGCAGCGCGGGTCGCGGCCCCGGCCGTAGGCGTCCCAGTCGGTGTCCTCGATCAGCTCCCGGTAGGTCTCGGCGTACCCGTCGTCCATCAGGTAGCAGGGACGCTGCCAGCCCTTGAGCGAGTACGACGGGATCGCCCACGCCGTGCACGGGAAGTCGACCTTCCCCTCGAGGAAGTCGAGGAACAGCGGCGAGTGGTTGAACCGCCACCGCTTCCGGTTGCCGTTCGCGAACGCCTTCTTGAACAGCGACCGGGTCTCCTGGACGCCGAGGAAGTGGTCCTGGTCCGGCGCCTTCTCGTACGCGTAGGCGGGCGAGATCATCATCTGGTCGACCTTCAGGTCGTCGTTGAGGTAGTTCAGCACCTCGATGACGCTCTGCGGGGTGTCGGTGTTGAAGACGGTCGTGTTCGTCGTCACCCGGAACCCGCGCTCCTTGCACATCTTGATCGCGGCGACGGCCTCGTCGAACACGCCCTCCTTGCAGACGGACGCGTCGTGCCGCTCGCGGAGCCCGTCGATGTGCACGGCCCACGCGAAGTACGGCGACGGCTCGAACCGGTCGATCTTCCGCGGGATGAGCGCGGCGTTCGTGCACAGGAACACGTACCGCCGCATCCGGATCAGCTCGCCGACCATTTCGCCGATCTTCGGGTGCATGAGCGGTTCGCCGCCCGCGATCGACACCATCGGCGCCCCGCACTCGCGGACGGCGGCCAGGGCCTGCTCGACCGGCATCCGCTGCTTGAGGACGTCCGCCGGGTGCTGGATCTTGCCGCAGCCGGCGCACGCGAGGTTGCAGGCGAACAGCGGCTCCAGTTCGAGCAGCAGCGGGAACTTGTCCCGCCGGGCGAGCTTGTTCTTGAGGACGTATCCGCCGACGCGCAGGCTCTGGCGCAGTGGCATGCCCATGTTCTCAGGTCTCCAGGACGTACCGGCCGAGCGCGCTGACGGGGAACACCAGCCGGTACAGGTGGTAGTTGATGTAGAAGTCGCCGGGGAAGCCGGTGCCGGTGAAGTGGTCCTCGTCCCACGTGCCGTCCGGCCGCTGGTGCTCGACGAGCCAGCGGACGCCGCGGTCGACGGCCGGGCCGCGCTCGCCGGCGGCGAGCAGGGCCAGCAGCGCCCACGCGGTCTGCGACGGCGTCGAGGCGCCGCGCCCGATCCACCCGGGGTCGTCGTAGGAGCGCAGGTCCTCGCCCCAGCCGCCGTCGGCCCGCTGGTGGCGCTCCAGCCACCGGACGGCCCGGCGGATCGCCGGTTTCTCCGGCCGGACGCCCGCCGCGATCAGCGCGGGCACCACCGCGCCCGTCCCGTACACGTGGTTGGCGCCCCAGCGGCCGAACCACGAGCCGTCCCGTTCCTGCGCCTTCAGCAGCCACACGACCGCCCGCTTCGCGGTGCGCGAGTCGGCCATGCCGCGCCGGGCGAGGGCCTCGACGACGTGCGCGGTGACGTCGGCGGACGGCGGGTCGATGACCTCGCCGAAGTCGCAGAACGGCAGCCGCCGGCACAGTTCGCGGGTGTTGTCGGCGTCGAAGGCGGCGAACCCGCCGTCCTTCGACGCCATCCCGGCCATCCAGCGGACGGCCCGTTCGATCGCGGGCTCGGCGTCCGGATGGCCGACGCGGTCGAGCGCGAGGACCGCCTCGGCGGTGTCGTCGGTGTCGGGGTAGACGTCGTTGTCGAACTCGAACGCCCACCCGCCGGGCGGCAGGCCCGGGCGCCGCACCGACCAGTCGCCGGGGCCGTGGATCTCCTCGCCGAGCACCCACGCGGCGGCGCGCCGCTGCGCCGGGTCGTCGCCGGGGACGCCCGCGTCGGCGAGCGCGTTCATCGCCAGGACCGTGTCCCAGACGGGGGACTGGCACGCTTCGAGGCGGCGGCCCTTCCCATCGCGGATCGTGAACCGCTCCAGGCCCTCCAGGCCCCGCTTCATGATCGGATGGTCGTTGCGGTAGCCGAGCAGGTGCAGCGCGATCAGCGAGTACACCCACGGCGGCTGGATGCCGCCCCAGCAGCCGTCCGCCTCCTGCCGCGCGATGATCCACTCGGCGGCGCGGCGCAGCGCCGCCTCCCGCAGCCCCCGGACGGGACGCCGCTCGTACACGTGCAGCGTCCGGTCGAGCGCGCGGAACGCCTCGTCCCAGCCCGGCAGCCCGCGCCGCCCGGACGGACGCGCGGCGCGTCCGGCCCGCAGCTCCGGCAGGCCGAACGGCAGCGGCCGGACGGGACGCAGCGACCCCACGACCGTCAGCGGGACGATCGTCTGCCGCGCCCAACACGCGAAGTCGTACACGTTCAGCGGGAACCAGCGCGGCAGGAACATCATCTCCGGCGGCAGCACCGGCAGGTCGCCCCACGACCATTCGCCGAACATCGCCAGCCAGAACCGCGTGAACACCCGCGTCTCGGGCACCCCGCCCCGCGCCCTGACATAGGCGGACGCACGCGCCATGTGCGGCTCGTCGGGGGCGTCCCCAGCGAGGCGCAGCGCCACGTACGCCTCGACGGTGGTGGACAGGTCGGACGGGCCGCCGTGGAAGGTCGACCACGTGCCGTCCGCCGCCTGCTGCGAGCGGATCCAGCGGGCCGCCTCCCGGGTGTCGTCCGCGGTGCGGACGCCGAGGAACTCGCGCAGCAGCAGGTCCTCGGCGTCCATCGTGACGTTCGTCTGGAGCTCGCCCTTCCACCAGCCCTCGGGGGACTGCAGGGCGAGCAGGTGCTCGCGGGCCGCGGCGAGCGCCTCGGCGGGCGTCCGCGCCGCGGCCTCGGGCGCCGTCTCGGGCGCCGGGCGGGGCTTCGTCGTCGGTCTCGTCGTCGGTTTCGGTGCCGTTCCGGTGCTCCCGGTCGGTTCTGTCGTCGTCATCAGTGATCCCGTCCTGTGACGAAGTCGGCGATGTGCAGGAACTCCTCGCGGACCGCGGCGGGCAGTCCCGCCGACGCGATCCGCGCCCCGGCGCGCTCGACGCGGCGGCCCGCCTCCGCCTCGGCCCAGGCCCGGCCGCCCGCCGCCTCGACGAGCCGCGCCATCTCCTCCAGCCGGGCGTGCTCCGCGTCGGCGGCGTCCTCGGCGACGTCCCGGGCCGCGTCGCGCGCGGCGTCCTCGTCGGCGCCGCCGGCCCCGGGCGGCGCCGCGTACAGTTCCGCGAGCCGCTCGGAGTGCGCCGTCCCGGCGTTCAGCGCGGCCACGACCGGCAGCGACAGCTTGCGCGACCGCAGGTCCGACAGGGCGGGCTTGCCGGTGACCTTCGGGTCGCCCCAGATGCCGAGCAGGTCGTCGACGAGCTGGAACGCGACCCCGAGGTCGGAGCCGAACTCGGCGAGCGCGGTGCACAGCGGCTCCGGCGCCCCGTCGAGGACGGCGCCGATCGCGCACGAGCACGCCAGCAGCGCGGCCGTCTTGTCCGAGGCCATCGCGACGCACTCGTCCAGGCCGATGCTGCGCCGCGACTCGAACTCCAGGTCGCGGGCCTGCCCGCCGATGAGCCGCCGCGTCGCCGTCGCGAGGGAGCGCGCCGCGCGTCCCGAGCCCTGCCCGGGCGCCTCCAGCAGCACCTCCCCGGCCAGCGACAGCAGCGCGTCGCCCGCGAGGATCGCGTCGGCCTCGCCGAACACCGCCCACGCCGCGGGCCGGTGCCGCCGGGTCCGGTCGCCGTCCATGATGTCGTCGTGCAGCAGCGAGAACGCGTGCGTGAGCTCCACCGCGACCGCGCCCGGAAGCGCGCTCTCCTGCGGCGCGCCCGCCGCCCGCGCCGACAGCAGCGCCAGCGCGGGCCGCAGCGCCTTGCCCGCCGGGGCCGCCCGCGGATGCCCCTCCGCGTCGGCCCAGCCGAGGTGGTACGCCGCGACCCGGTAGGTGCGCGGGTCGAGGCGGCCGACCGCGGCGCGCAGCGCCCCGTCGACCAGCCCCCGGACATCGGTCATCGAGACCGGAACGGTCGTCACCGGTCCCTCACCCCCTCCAGGTGGCGGCGGACCAGCCGAGCGGCGGTCAGGCCGCTGCGCACTGCTCCCTCCATCGTGTCGGGCCAGCCCGTGTCGGTCCACGCGCCGGCCAGGAACAGTCCCGGCGCCTTCGTCGCGGCCGCCGGGCGCACCGCCCCGCTGCCGGGACGCTGCCGGAACGTCGCGCGCCGCTCCCGCGTCACGAACAGCTCCCGCACCCGGGCGTCCCGGGCAGCGGGCAGCAGCCGCGCGAGCTCCGGGACGAACCGGTCGCGCAGCTCCGCGGTCGGCCGGTCGATCCAGCGGTCGGCGGCCGACAGCGAGATCGCCAGGTACTGGCCGTCCCGCAGCCCGCTCACCCCCGTCCGGTCGAAGATCCACTGGACCGGCGAGCCCACCGCCGCGGCGAACGGCTCGCCCATGACCGGACGGTCGTAGACGACGTGCACGTTGACGATCGGGCTCGAGTCCAGCTCCCGCCACCGCGGCGGGTCCGGCAGCGCCTCCGCCGGCAGCACCTTCGCCGCCGCGTCGTGCGGCACCGCGACGATCACCGCGTCCGCCGCGATGGGGACGCCGTCCACCACCACCTTCGGGTCGGCGGTGACCGCCTCGACCTTCGCCTTCAGCCGGACCGTGCCGCCCATCTCCGCGATGCGGCGCAGCGCCGGGCCGCCGTGCAGCTCCTCCAGCGGGACGACCGGGACGCCGATGTCGGCGGCGTCCGCGCGGCCGAACAGCGCCCGGCGGCACACCAGCGCCGACAGCCCGAGCGCGGCGTCGTCCACCTCCGCGTTGAGCGACGCCGTGATGAACAGGCCCCACAGCGCCTCGCGCGCCCACCGATCCTGCCCCCGCGACGCCAGCCACGGCCCGGCCGCGATCCGGTCGAGCCGCGCGTCCTGCGGGTCGAGCCGCCGCAGCGCCGCCGCCGCGCGCATCGCCCGCAGCCGCTCGCCGGGCGTCAGATGGGAGTAGCCCGCCAGCGCGGGCAGCAGATGCAGCGGGCCGGGCAGCCGCGACCGCGTCAGCCGCGCCGCGGCCGCGCCGGGCCGCAGCACCGTCACGTCGAACCGGTCCTGGACGTCCACGAGATGGTCGGCGCCGAGCCGCTGCAGGAGCCCCTGGTACGCGGTGCAGCAGCGCAGGAACACGTGCTGCCCGTTGTCGACGCTCAGCTCGCCGCGCTCGAACGAGTGCGTCGCGCCGCCCAGCCACGGGCGCGCCTCCAGCAGCGTCACCGGGACGCCCGCTTCCCGCAGCGCGATCGCGGCACTGATGCCGGCGAGGCCGCCGCCCACGATCACCACGCTCACCGCTCCACCCCCGTCAGTGCGCGCGCCGCCACGACCGCCTTCTGCCACGTCGGCAGGGACGCCCTGGTGTTCAGCGCGATCGCGGGCCGCGCCGCGATGTTCTCCAGCAGCCGCCGGTAGATGCCGGCCATGGCGGCGGTGCAGGCGGCGCTGCGGCGGTCCAGCAGCGGAAGCAGCCGCAGCCCCTCCGCGTACCAGGTCCGCGCGCGCTCCGCCTGGAACGTCACCAGCTCGTTCAGCCGCCACGGCGGGTCGACGAACATGCCCGAGTCGTCCAGATCGAGCGTGCAGTCGAACCGCTTGAGGTCCTCGGTCGGTATGTAGATGCGCCCCGCGAGCCGGTCCTCGCGCAGGTCCCGCAGGATGTTCGTGAGCTGTAAGGCGATGCCGAGGGAGTCCGCGAGCGCCTCCGCGCGCAGCCGTCCCTGCGACCCGAAGATCGCGAGCGACAGCCGGCCGACCGTCCCCGCCACCTGGCGGCAGTACCGCAGCAGATCGTCGAACGTCTCGTAGTCCGCGCCCCGCACGTCGCTCTCGCACCCGTCGATCAGCTCGTCGAACGCCTCCAGCGGGATCGGGTAGCGGGCCGCCGCGTCCGCGAGCGCCGTCAGCACCGGATGCCCCTCCAGCGCCGTCGCGTCCGCCCGTCCCTGCAGGACGTCCCGCACCGCCGCGATCCGGCCCCGCGACCGGTCCAGCA
The DNA here is from genome assembly GCF_042675525.1 of Actinomadura sediminis. Classification (NCBI taxonomy): domain Bacteria; kingdom Bacillati; phylum Actinomycetota; class Actinomycetes; order Streptosporangiales; family Thermomonosporaceae; genus Actinomadura; species Actinomadura sediminis. The sequence continues at coordinate 73,336 of NZ_JBHTJA010000007.1, read as the reverse complement.
GGTCGAGCCGGACGCACGCCGGCTCCGGCCCGTCCCCGATGTCGTCGACCCCCCGCGCGAACGCGTAGACGGCGCTCATCGCCCGCCGCTTCGGGACGGGCATCAGCCGGATCCCGTAGCCGAAGTTGCGGGCCTCCTCACGCACCACCCGCTCGCAGTGCCGATACGCCTCCACCACCCGCTCGGACCGCTCGCACGCCTCCGAGACCGTCATCGCTCACCCCTCTCCAATGCGCGTGCCCAACCGGCCGACCAGCCGGCCAACAGTGCGGCCCGGCCCGGACGCGACGCGTGCGCCAGCACGTCGTAACGGCCCCGCGCCAACCCGGTGAGCGCCGCGCGCCCCCCGGCCACGTATCCCGCCACGGCGAACCGCGCCCACCCCCGCAGGCCCGCCATCAGCGGCGGCGCCCCCCGGTCCAGCAGGTCGCGGGCCCGCGCCGCCTCCAGCGCCACGACGCCCCGCAGCCGTGTCGGCGTCCTCGCCCGCCCCAGGTCGTCGTCCGTGCAGCCGAACCGCCGCAGATCCGCCGCGGGCAGGTACACCCGCCCGCGCCGGAAGTCCTCCCCGACGTCCTGGCAGTGCTCGATGACCTGCAGCGCCGTGCAGACCCGGTCGGACGCCTCCTCCAGCCCCCGGCCGTCCGCGCCGAACACGTGCAGGACGATCCGCCCCACCGGGTCCGCCGAGAGCCGGCAGTACGCGACCAGCTCGTCCCACGTCTCGTACCGGTGGACGGCCTGGTCCTGCCGGTTCGCCTGGACGAGCCGGCGGAACGGGTCCTGCGGGACCGACCGCGCGTGCACGGTCCGCGCCAGCCTGCGCAGCTGCGGCAGCTCCGGCGCGACGCCCGCGTACACGCGGTCGAGATCGTCGTCCACCAGTTGCAGCAGCTTGCCCCGCTGCTCCTCCGGCGCCTCGTCCCCGATGTCGTCGACGAGCCGGGCGAACCCGTACACCGCCAGCAGGTCGGCCCGGTGCCGCCGGGGCAGCAGCCGCGCCGCCACCGGGAAGTTCTCCCGCGCCGCGAGCCCGGCCAGCGCCCGGTCGTGCTCCTCGGCGTTCCAGGACGAATCAGTGATCACCACTGTGAGATGAGCGCGCGCGGCACCAGAAAAACTCTGATCAAGGTATGGACTTGGTCACCCGCTCGGCCTTGACGGGCCGAGCTTGCGGCTCCTCGCCACCACTGGGTGTGGTGGGTCAGGCCGCGTCGTCGGCAGCGTGACTCACTGCCCAGCCCGCCGCACCGCGCGCGGCGATGTTGCGGGCTGCGTTCACGTCGGCGTGCTCAGCGAAGCCGCACGACGTGCACCTGAACGCCGCCTGGTCGGGGCGGTTGCTCTTGTCGATATGACCGCACACCGAGCATCCCCGGGAGGTGTTGCGGGGGTCGACGCGCACCACCGCCACCCCGGCCCGGCGCGCCTTGTAGGCGATGAACGCGCCGAGCTGGGCGAAGCTCCACGTGTGCAGTGCGGCCCGCTGGGGCTTTTTGAGCCGGACCCTCTCGCGGATGCCGCCCAGGTCTTCCAGGGCGATGCCGCGACAGGTGCGTTGAGCCTCGGCCACGATCTGCTTGGAGATGCGATGGTTGGTATCGGCTGCGAATCGTGCTTCGCGACCGGCCAGGTGCCGCAGGCGGCGTCTGGCGGATTTGGTGCCCCTCTTCTGGAGTTTGCTGCGCAGGCGGCGGTTGCGGTGCCGGACTTGGTTGAGGTGTCTGCCGGCGTGGACGGTGCCGTCGCTGGTGGTGGCGATGTTGACGATCCCCAGGTCTACGCCGAGGAAACCACCGGCCGGGTCGGTGATGTCGGGGTCGGGGATGTCGCAGGTGGCGTACAGGTACCAGTTCGCGCCCCGCAGCACCAGGTCGGACTCGCCCTTGCGGTACCCGGTGAGGAGCTTGAGCTGTGCGGGCGAGCACTGGAACGGAATGCCGGTCGAGCGGCCGTGCACCGTCCAGATCGAGACGGTTCCGGCGTCGAGCCGCCAGGACAGCGACCGGTCGTCGAACGGCTGCGCGGCGTCCTTACGGAACCGGACCGGTTTGCCCTCCACCGTCCTGCGCCGCCCCGACCCCACCGGCCCGTAGTTCCCGGCTTTCAGGTTCTCCTTCAGGGTGGCGTAGGCGGCGGCGGTCTTGCGTGCGACGTGGATGGCCGGCTGGGCTGACAGGCCCATGCCCTTCAGCTCCCCGTACACCAGGCGCTGCAGGCCCGTCTTCGACTTGATGCCGGTGGCGAATGCGCGCCGGGAAGCGTGGTTGGCGGCCCGGTTGCAGGTGTGCAGCGTCTCCCGGAGAGCCGCCGCAGCGGTCTCGTCCGGGCACAGCTTCACCTGTACCACGAGCTTCACGGCGTCAGGCTAGCGTCTTGCCCATGTCACCGAGGTGGGATCCAGACCCCGAGGTCAGACGAGGCCGTAGCGTTGTATTCGACCTGCCTGTACATCTTGTCTTCGTCACGAAGTATCGGTTCTTCCCGCTGTGAAGCCTGAAGGACCGAGATTTCTCGCCAGTGCCCGTTGAATCGCGTGCGTGTCGATCGGGCGGCTGTGCCTGGTGAACCGCCGATATCCTCGGTGGATGCGCGAGCGAGAGATCGTCCGGCCCGTCGACCTCTGCCTGCCGGACGGGCGGCTGAACCCCGCCGCCGTCGGCTGGACGCGCCGCCCGCTGCACCGCGCGAACCTGCGCGGCTGGGGCCGCGCCAAGCGGTGGGAGTACTGGGGGATCGTCACGCCCCGCCACATCGTCGGGCTCGTCGCGTCGTCGCTCGACTACGCGGGCGTCCACGGCGTGTACGTCCTCGACAGGGAGACCGGCGAGGAGCTGAACCGCGACGCGGTCGTCCCGTTCGCGCGCGGCGCGTCGTTCCCGGACCGCAGCGGCGCGGGCACCGCGTCCGTTCGCGGCGGCGGCGTCGCGGTCGGCACCCGCGAGGAACCGGACGGCACCCGCCTGCGGGCCCGCGCGCCCGCGATCGGCGTCGACCTCGACCTGAAGGTGCCGGTGCCGGACGGGCACGAGTCGCTCGGCGTCGTCATCCCGTGGACCGCGAAGCGGTTCCAGTACACGGTGAAGGACGTGGGCCGCCCGGTCCACGGCACGCTGCGGCTCCCGTCCGGCACCGTCGAGGTGAAGGCGGACGACGCGTTCGCCGTCCTCGACCACGGGCGCGGCAAGTGGCCGTACCGGATGACGTGGAACTGGGCGGCGGCCGCCGCGCCCGGCCTCGCCCTGCAGCTCGGCGGCCAGTGGACCGACGGCACCGGCCTGACCGAGAACGCCCTGTTCGTGAACGGGCGCTTGCACAAGATCGACGACGAGCTCGACTGGACCTGCGACCGCACCGACCGGCTCCGTCCCTGGACGATCACCGGTCCGCGCGTCCAGGCCGAGTTCCACCCGTTCCACGAGAGGGTCTCGAAGACCGAACTCGTCGTCGTCGGCGGCGAGACCCACCAGTGCTTCGGCACGTTCACCGGACGCGCCCGCACCGACGACGGCGCATGGATCGACCTCGACGGCCTCACCGGCTGGGCGGAGGAGGCCCGCCAACGCTGGTGACCGCGGCGCCTGCCCGGCGGCCTACGGCCCGGGCCGCCGGCTCGCGCGCGTCCCCGCACGATGGCGCGCCTCCCGTTCAGGACAGGCGCGGCAGCAGCAGGCGCGCCACGTCCAGCGCCCGGCCGCGCGGCTCGCCGCCCTGCGCCTCCCACACCTCCGACAGCACGCACGACGCGAAACCCCACGCCACGGCCCGGTCCAGCGGCATCCCGAGCCCGTCCGCGAGCCGCTCGACCCGCGCGGGCACGAGGTCGACCAGCCGTCCGTCCCGCTCCCAGGGGTCGGGGTTGTAGAGCACGGGCCCGATCTCGTAGCCGCGGTCGCCCACCAGACCGTGCGGGTCGATCGCCAGCCACGGCTCCCGGCCGCCCCGCAGGACGTTGTCGTGGTGCAGGTCACCGTGCAGGACGAACCGTTCGTCCGAGTCCGCGCACAGTTCGCCGAACAGCCGCCCGGCCCGCTCCACCAGGTCCCGCGGCAGCGGATCGTCCCCGGGGTACCGGTGCAGATGCTCGGCGAACGCGGCGCCCTCCTCCTCGACCGCCGGGAGGCCGCAGTCCGGCGGCGCGGGCCGGTGCAGGCGCCGCATGACCTCGACGAGCGCGGCCGTCGCGTCGCCGTCGCGCGCCGGCACCAGGTCCCGCAGCATCGTCCCCGGCTCGGCCCGCTCCAGCAGCAGCGCCCCGCGCTCCGCGTCGTACGCGAGCAGCCGCACCGCGCCGCGCCCGCCGAACGCCTCGAGCGCGGCGGCCTCGTGCGCCAGGTGCCCCGGACCGGTCGGCCCGAGCTTCAGCACCGCCGCCGTCCCGTCCACCCGGCGGACGGCCGCCACCCAGTGGTAGCTCAGGACGAACGTGTCCCCGACGTCCAGGCTCCAGTCGCGCGCGACCTCCTTCACCAGCCGCGGCAGGTCGTCCAGCCACCGCCTTCCGGCGTCGCCCCACGTGTTCACGGCGTTCCGCGCGAGTTCGTCCACGTTCCTCCACCCTCTGATCACCGGTCGGGCGGCGGCGTCCGGCCGTCACCGCCCGCTCTGCGAAACGGACGGTGCCGCCCGCAAGTGCCCCCGGTGGACGCGTGCAGTGACGCAGGACGGTGACCAGCAGGATCCCGGCCACCGGCGATCGCGGCCGGCGCGCCGCCCAGTTCGTCCGCGTCGTCGAGGCCCCGCGCGAAGAAGAGCCCGCCGACTCCCGGCACGAGCACGCCGGTCCCCGCGAGAACGGCCCGCGACCCGATCGCTCCACGCACGAAAGACCCCCATCGTCGGGGCCGTCAACATACAATCCGGCGCCGCCGGGAACGGCGCGGTCCGCAATATCCGAAAACCCGGAACCGGGGAGCCGGAAAGGGACGCGCGGGCGGGGCGGCTCCCACAACGGCGTGCGCGGAGCGTTCCCCGACCTCCATCGGCCATTATCGGGCCGCCCATACGTTGATCGGCTTCAACGGGGACGACCTGCCCGTTCGGCGCGAACGCGCGGCGATCTCCGCCGCCCGGCGGCCGAATTCGCCGGCCCGCCCGCGGCGGCCGGAATTGCCGCTCCTTAGGTGCGGCAGAATGGGGACGTGCCGAGGACGGTGGACAAGCAGGCCCGCCGCCGCGTCGTCGCGGACGCCCTGTTCCGCATCGCCGCGCGGGAAGGGCTGGACGGCGTCAGCATGCGGACGGTCGCGACCGAGGCGGGATTCTCGCTCGGCGCGGTGCAGCGCTACTTCCAGACGAAGGACGAGATGCTGCGGTTCGCGTTCGAGCAGGCGGCGGAGGCCGCGCGGGAGCGGCTGGCGGCGATCCGGGCCGCGCCGGGCGGCCGGTCGTTCCCGGAGGAGCTGCGCCGGGCGATGCTCGGGTACCTGCCGGCCGACGAGGGCCGCCTCGCCGAGGCCCGGATCTGGGCGGCGTTCCACGCCGAGGCCGCCGTCCGCCCCGCGTTCGCCGACGCGCTCAACGAGCTCGACGCCGAGGCCCGCGCGAACCTGCGCACCGCCATCGCGCTGGCCCAGGAGGCGGGTGAGCTCCCGGCCGCCCGGCCCCCGGACGAGCTGGCCGAACTGATCCTCGTCCTGCTCGACGGCCTGTGGTGGAGCGCGGTCCGCCGCCCGCCGGGCACCCCGCTGACCGCGCAGCGCGACGTGATCGACACCGCGATCGCGATGCTCACCGCGTCCTGACGGCGACGCGTCCCTTCCAGACGCCGCCGCGGCCGGTGTGGTGCCGGCGCGCCGAGTCGACGGTCATGGCCGCGTACGCCAGCGCCACCAGCGGGAGGGCCGGGGCCCGCAGCGGCGAGAGCCCGTGGTGGCGCAGCATCGGCGCGTACGTGCCCGCCATGACCGCCCAGGCGGCGGACCCGAGGACGATCGCCGCCGGGTCGCCCGCGAGGACCCCGGCCGCCGCGGCGGCGGGCGGGACCGCGAACAGCAGCAGCAGGCCCAGCACCGTGCCCGCGAGCAGCGCGGGGGAGTAGCGGAGCTGGTCGTAGGCGCTGCGCGCGACCATGGCCCACAGGTCGGCCGGGCGCGGGTACCGTCGCCGGCTGACCACGTCGTGGTCCAGGTCGAGCCGGCACCGGCCGCCCGCCCGCTTGATCAGCCGCCCGAGGGCGACGTCGTCGATGAGCGCGCCGCGGATCGCGGCGAGCCCGCCCGCGCGCTCCAGCACCGCCCGGCGCACCAGCATGCAGCCGCCCGCGGCGGCGGCCGTCCGCGCCCCGGGACGGCCGACGCGGCGGAACGGGTACAGCAGCGCGAAGAAGTACACGAACGCCGGGACGAGCGCCCGCTCCCACGGCGTGCGGGTGCCGAGCGTCGCCATCCGCGACACCAGGTCGCGGCCGTCCCCGGCGGCGGCGCGGACGAGCCGTTCGACGGTGCCGGGCGCGTAGGCGATGTCGGCGTCGGTGAACAGGACGAACTCCGGTCCGCCCGCCGCGCGGACGCCCTCCCGCATCGCCCACACCTTGCCCGCCCAGCCGTCCGGGCGTTCCGCGGCCCGGACGACGTCCAGGCGCACCGCCGCCCCCGCGCCGAGCCGCCGCGCCGTGTCCGCCGTCCCGTCGCCGCTCCCGTCGTCGACGAGCACCACGCGGAACCGGCCGGGGTACGCCTGCGTGAGCAGGGTCGGCAGGGTCTCCGGGAGGATCGCCGCCTCGTCGCGCGCGGGCACCACCGCCACGACGTCCGGCCACCCGTCCGGTTCGTCCCCTTCCGGGGGCTCCGGCCCGGTCCGCCAGAATCCGCCGTGACCTGCGGCGAGGTACACCCACCCGGCGAGCGCCGCGACCGCGAGAACGTCCAGGACCACCACGACCGCAGCGTCGCACGCCGGGCCGCCCCGGCAAAGGACCCGCCGCCGGAGGCGGCCCGGGCCGCCGGGTACGGGCGGGTTCGCCCGGCCCCATCGCCCGGCCGCTGTGGCACGGGCCCCGGCGGGCGCGTCGCGCGCGGTGTCGGCGCGTGGTGGCCGGGCGGTGATCGACGAACTCGCGGCCGGCGGGGAGCGCGTCCGCACCCCCCTGGTCGGCGTGCCCGTGCGGGCGGGGCGGAGCGCGGTCGGGCGGGGGTCCGGGGCGGGTCAGCTCGTGGACGCGGGGAGGGCGTGGCCGGTGGTGGCGTCGACGTGGTCGGGCAGGTCGTCGTGGCGGTCGCCGACGCTGAGGGTGCCGGACGGTTCGAACAGCAGGATCGAGGCTCCGCCGGGCGCGGACGGGCGGTGCTCGACGCCGCGCGGGACGACGAACACCGCGCCCGTCGGCAGGACCACCGTGCGTTCGGCGCCCGGCTCGCGCAGGGCGATCGAGAGTTCGCCGTCGAGGACGAGGAAGAACTCGTCGGTGTCGTCGTGCGCGTGCCAGACGTGGTCGCCGTGGACCTTGGCGATGCGGACGTCGTGGTCGTTCACGCGCGTGACGATGCGGGGGCTCCACAGGTCGTCGAAGGTGCGGAGCGCGGCGTGCAGGTCGATCGGTCGGTCGTTCATGCGATCACCCTGCCGTTCGGCCGGACGCCGGCGTCAGTGCTAGAAATGGCACATGCCGCAAGGATCCTCGCATCGCGTGGCGATGATCGTCGACGCCGGGTCGAACCCGTTCGAGCTGGGCGTGGTCACCGAGCTGTTCGGCCTGCGCCGTCCCGAGCTGGACCGGCCGTGGTACGACTTCACGCTCTGCGCCCCCGGCGGCCGGGCGGTGATGCACGAGGAGTTCTTCACGATGTCCGGCGTTCCGGACCTGGACGCCGCGGACCGCGCGGACACCGTGATCGTCCCGAACCGGCCCGACCCGGGGGCCGATCCCGCGCCGGCCGTGCTCGCGGCCGTCCGGCGGGCCGCCGACCGCGGCGCGCGCCTCGTCGGCCTGTGCACCGGCGCGTTCGTCCTCGCCGCCGCGGGGGTCCTCGACGGCCGCCGCGCCACCGCCCACTGGCGCTGGGCCGAGGCGTTCCGCGCGCGCTTCCCGGACGTGCGCCTCGAGCCGGACGTCCTGTTCGTCGACGACGGCGACGTGCTGACGTCCGCGGGCAGCGCCGCCGCCCTCGACCTGTGCCTGCACGTGGTCCGCCGCGACCACGGCGCGGAGATCGCCAACGCGGTGAGCCGCCGGCTGGTGTTCGCCGGGCACCGCGACGGCGGCCAGCGCCAGTTCGTCGAGCGCGCGCTCCCGGACGTCCCGGACGCGTCGCTCGCGCCCGTCCTCGCGTGGGCGCGCGAGCGCCTCGACCGGCCGCTCACCGTCGCGGGGCTGGCGGCGCGCGCGGCGGTCAGCCCGGCGACCCTGCACCGCCGCTTCCGGGCCGAGCTGGGCACGACCCCGCTCGCCTGGCTCACCGCGGAGCGCGTCGCCCTCGCGTGCCGCCTCATCGAGCGCGGCGAGCCGGGGCTGGACGCGGTCGCGCGCGCGAGCGGCCTCGGGACGTCCGCGAACCTGCGCGTGCAGATGCGCCGCCACACCGGCCTCGCCCCGTCCGCGTACCGCGACAGGTACGCCCGCGCCGAACCGGGCGCCCCCGCGGCGCCGCGGGGGCGGCCCGCTTGAGCGGCGCACGCTCCGGGGCCGGGCCCGGGGGATGCGCCGCGGTCAGGCCGTGCGCTCCTCGAAGTAGGACGCGAAGCCGTCGTGCAGGCGGTTCAGGCCGAACTCGAAGAGCTGCTCGTAGGACCAGTCGAAGGTGTTCTCGGCGAGGGCGGCCATGGTCGGGAAGCGGCCGCTGAGGAGCGCCTGCTCCAGGGTCGGCGCCTGCGCGGCCCAGAAGTCGTCGCCGCTCAGGCCGGTCCGCTCCACGGCGCGGCGCTCGTTGATGTAGCTGCGCGCCACGCCCATCACGTAGTCGCTCTGCACGCCGACCATCATCATCAGTGACCGGTCGTCGCCGCCGTCGCGCCGGAGCAGGCCGAGGATGCGGTCGAGGCTCTGCATCGAGTTGGGCCCGAGGATCGGACGGCTCTGGTCCACGAACGGGTACCACGGGTGGTCCATGCACATCCGCCACTGGCATCGGGCCTCGGCCTCGAGCACCTCGCGCCAGCCGCGGTCGCCGTCCTCCTCCTCGGGGACGTAGTCGGCGATGACGCGGTCGAGCATGAGGTCGAGGAGTTCGCCCTTGCCCGGGACGTACCGGTAGAGCGACATCGTGCCGACGCCGAGGCGGGTGGCGATGGCGCGCATCGTGAGCCCCTCGAGCCCCTCGGTGCGGGAGAGTTCGTCGGCGGTCTCGACGGCGGCGGCGACGATCGCGTCGAGGGTGAGCGCGGGCGGGCGTCCGCGGGGCGGCCGGGCGCGGTCCTCCCACAGCAGCTTCAGGCTGCGCTCGGGGTCGCGGTGGTCGCCGTGGGCGGTCGTCATCGTTCGTCCTGCTCTTCCCGTGTGCGGTGCTGCCGGAGACCGACGCTACCGCCCCGGGCCGCCGGTAATCCCGTTGCGTCCCCGACCACTTCGAGTATGCTGTACGCGAATTAGCGTACTTAATACGCGAAGTAGGCGGGAGAAGGCATGCCGGAGAATGCGATCCTCTGCGAGGGGGTCCGCAAGCACTACGGGGACAAACGCGCGCTCGACGGCTTCGACCTCGCGGTGCCGGCGGGCACGGTCTACGGCCTGCTGGGGCCGAACGGGGCGGGCAAGACCACCGCCGTGCGCATCCTGACCACGCTCATCCGCTCGACCGGCGGACGGGCCGAGGTCGCCGGAATCGACGTCGCGGCGCATCCCCGGCGGGTGCGGCGCCGGATCGGGCTGGCGGGGCAGCACGCCGCGCTGGACGAGGTCCTGACGGGACGGCAGAACCTGCGCATGTTCGGCCGCCTGTTCCACCTGGGACGCGGGCGCGCGGCGGAGCGGGCCGACGAGCTGCTGGAGCGGTTCGACCTGGTCGAGGCCGCCGACAAGGGGATCAAGGAGTACAGCGGCGGGATGCGCCGCCGCCTCGACCTCGCCGCCGCGATGATCCTCGCGCCGGACGTCCTGTTCCTCGACGAGCCGACCACCGGGCTCGACCCCCGCGGCCGCAACGAGGTCTGGCACGCGGTCCGGTCGCTGGTCGAGCAGGGCACGACCGTCCTGCTCACGACCCAGTACCTGGACGAGGCCGACCAGCTCGCCGGGCGCATCGCCGTGCTCGACCGGGGCCGCGTCATCGCCGACGACACCCCGGACGCGCTGAAGCGGCTGGTCGGCGCCGACCGGATCGAGGTGGTGGTGCGCGACCCCGCGGACCTGTCCGCGGCGGCGGCCGTCATCGCCCGCGTCACCGCCGCCGAGCCGGGCGTCGAGCCCGCGACGGCGCGGGTGCACGCGCCGGTGACCGACGGGGTGGCCGTGCTGACCGAGGTCGCCCGCACCCTGCAGGACGACGGCGTCGCGGTGGCCGACATCGGGCTGCGGCGGCCCACGCTGGACGAGGTGTTCCTGCGGCTCACGGGCCACCCGGCCGAGGACGAGAGCGGCACCGGGACGACGACGAAGGAAGGGGCGCGCGTATGAGCGTCCAGGGCACGACCACCGACGAGACGTTCGGCGCCCGGCTCCGCTGGGCCTTCGCGGACTGCTGGACGATCGTCCTGCGGGGCCTCACCCACTACGTCCGGCAGCCGAGCAACATCGCCTGGCAGCTCGGCTTCCCGATCGTGTCGGTGCTGCTGTTCGGGTACGTGTTCGGCAGCGCGATGTCGGTCCCCGGCGGGGGCGACTACCGCGAGTTCCTGATGCCCGGCATGTTCGGCATGACGATGGCGATGGGGTTCATGAACACCGCGTACGCCGTCGTGTACGAGAACACCCGCGGCGTCACCGACCGGTTCCGGTCGATGCCGATGGCGCCGTCGGCCGTCGTCACCGGGCGCGGCGTCGGCGACCTGATCGGCGCGAGCCTCGACCTGCTCGTGCTGTTCGTGACGGCGCTGGTGATCGGGTGGCGCGCGGACGGCGGGCTCCTCCCGGCGCTCGGCGCCTTCGGCCTGTTCCTGCTGCTGCGCTTCGGGCTGATCTGGATCGGCATCCTGCTGGGCCTGATGATCCCGAACGAGGAGGCCGCGGGGAGCCTGTTCGCGGTGGCGTTCCCCTTCGCGATGATCTCGAGCGCCTTCGTCGCGCCGTCCCTGATGCCGGACTGGCTCGGCTGGATCGCGATGTGGAACCCCGTCTCGTCGACGGTGACGGCGTCCCGCGAGCTGTTCGGCAACCCGGCGGCGGTCGGCGACGCCTGGATCGAGCAGAACGCCCTGCTGATGGCGATCGTCTGGCCGATCGTCATCACAGCGGTCTTCCTGCCGCTGGCGGTTCGCCGCTACCAGAACCTCAGCCGTTAGGAGGCGCCCGGTGCACGGGGCGGGGACTCACCCGCCCCGCGTGCCGGGGCGCCGGCCGGGCGGGCGGGAGAAGTGCCGGGCCGCGCCCGTGGCGGCGGTGCGGACGGCCGGACCGAGCCGGTCGATGTTCGCGCGGGAGCTGTGCACGACGACGGAGATCGCCGCGAGCGCGTGCCGCCGGTCGGCCGACAGGACGGGCGCGGCGACGGACACGGTCCCGAGCGAGTACTCCTGCACCGCGACGGCGAACCCGCGCTCCCGCGTCCGGGCGAGCGCGCGGCGCAGCAGTTCCGGCGAGGTGAGGGTGTGCGGGGTGTAGCGGGTCAGCCCCGCCCGGACGACCTCCGCGGCGAGCTCCGGCCGGGCGAAGGCGAGCAGCGCCTTCCCCATGCCGGTCGCGTGCAGCGGAAGCCGGTCCCCGGCACGCGCCGGGGCGCCGACGGCCCGCACCCCGGTGATCTTGTCGAGGTAGATGGCGTGGTGGCCGTCCCGCACGGCGAGGTGCACGTTCTCGTGGGTGACCTCGTAGAGGTCCTCGAGGAAGGGACGGGCGGCCTCGATGAGGCCGCGGCGGCCGGGCGCCCGCATGCCGATCTCGAACAGCCGCAGCCCGATCCGGTAGCGCTGGTCGTCGCCGCGCTCCAGCCCGCCCCACTCGACGAGTTCGGCGGCGAGCCGGTGGGCGGTCGACGGGGCGAGGCCGGTGTCGCACGCCGTCGACGCGGGGGGCGGACAAGACGGGCGTGCTGAACGCCAAGGCCGCCGCCGCGGCCGTCATGATCCCGGTCGTGATCGTCAGCGCCCGGCTCAGCGACCGCGTCGGCCGCCGCCCGGTGATGCTCGCCGGCATGGCCGCGGCGGCGCTGGCGGCCTACCCGATCCTGTGGCTGGCCGACACCGGGACGGTCTGGGGCTTCGCGGGCGCCGTCGTGCTGGGCCAGGCGCTGCAGGGCGTGATCTTCGGCCCGTTCGGCGCCTTCACCGCCGAGCTGTTCCCGACCCGCATGCGGTACACGGGCGCCTCGCTGACGTACCAGACCGCCTCCACGCTCGGCGCCGGCTTCACGCCCGCCGTCGCGGCGGCCCTGGTCGTCGGCGGCGGGCTGCCGCTCCTCGGGGGCGTGTGGATCCTCGCGTTCGCCGCCGCCGGGGCCGCGCTGCTGCTCACCCGGGAAGGCCGCACCCGCGACCTGTCCGCGATCGGGTGACGCACGCGGGAGCGCCCGGAGCGACCGGCGGGTTCAGCGGACGAGTTCGTCCGCCAGGAGGTCCATCAGGAGGCAGTCGTGCCAGGTGCCGTCGGCGCCGCGCTCGTACTGCCGCATGACGCCGACCGGCCGGAAGCCGACCTTCTCGTAGCAGCGGATCGCGGGGGCGTTGTCGGCCGCCGGGTCGATGACGAGCCGGTGGAAGCCCCGGTCGTCGACGAGGTGCCGGGCCATCGTGCGGACGGTGTCGGTGCCGAGGCCGCCGCCGTGCACGGTGGGGTCGAGGAACAGGTCGATGCCCGCGTGGCGGTACTCCGGGTCGTCCTCGGCGTACCACTGCACCATGCCGACGATCCGGTCCTCCAGACGGACGGTGTACAGCGTGACGTCCGGATCCTGCAGGTCGGCGGCGACGTCGGCCTCCAGGTCGGCGCCGCCGCCCCAGCGGGCGCGCACCTCCGGCCGGGCGCGGATGGCCGCCAGCGCCGGGACGTCCTCCGGGACGGTCGGGCGCAGCACCACGGACGCGCCCCGCAACTCGGTCATGCTCCATAACGATACGTGACCGGCGGGGACGTACGCCCGCGGGCCCCGGGTGCGCCCGGCGCGGTACGGGCGGTTGCGCCGGGCGGGGGACGACCGGGGCGGTGCCGGCTTCGGACGATGGCGGCACCCTTCGGAAGGAGTCGACCATGCGACCCTCACCGCTCGTCCTCGCCGCCCTCCTCGTCCCGGCGCTGGCCCTGTCCGGGACGGCCGCGGCCGCCGTGCGGGGGCACGGCCCGGAACGGCTGTCCGGGCCGAGCCCGTTCGCCGGGTGCGCCGCGGGCGCGATCGACGAGAAGATGGCCGCCGGGGCCGTCGAGCCCGCCCTGGCGGCCGACCCCTCGGACCCCCGCCGCCTCGCGGCCGTGTGGCCCCAGGATCACCACCGCGGCGCGGTCCTCGCCGTCTCCGGCGACGGCGGCCGCACCTGGACGCGGTCCGTCGTGCCCGGCCTCACCCGCTGCTCCGGCGGGCGCTTCGACCACGTGGACGATCCCGCGGTGACGTTCACCCGCGACGGCGGGATCGTCGTGACCGGCGGCGTGTTCACCGACGACTACGCGGAGTCCGCGGCGCTGTCCGTCCGCTCCGACGACGGGGGCCGGACGTGGACGCGCCCCGCGCTCGTCGCGCACGAGGACGACCCCGCGCGGGGCGGCGTGTACGGCAGCGGGGCCGTCGCCGACCCCCGCGACCCGGACGTCCTGTACGTGGCCGGCGCCCGCTTCCCGGCGGAGTCGCGGACGAGCAACGACGGCTGGATCGCCCGCAGCGCCGACGGCGGACGGACGTGGGGGGCGCCCCGCGTGACCGTGGCGTCCGCCGAGGGGTCGATGGTGACCGGGCACCGGCTGGTCGCGCTCGGCGACGGCACGCTGCTGGACTTCCACACGCACGTCCGGTTCGGCGGCGGCCCCGGGCTGACGGAGTACAGCGTGCAGGTCGTGCGGTCGGCGGACGGCGGCGAGACGTGGTCGGCGCCGCGGAAGGTGGGCGACATGGAGACGACGGTCCTCATCAAGGACCCGGTGTCGGGCGAGGACGTCTCGCACACGACGAGCATCCTGTCCGACGTCGCCGTCGACCGGCGCACCGGGCGGCTGTACGCCGTCTGGCAGGACGCGCGGTTCAACGGCGGCGCGGCCGACGGCGTCGCGCTGGTCTCGTCCGGCGACGGCGGCCGCACCTGGTCGGAGCCCGTCCGGGCGAACCGGACGCCCGCGACCGTGCCGGTGCCGAACCGGCAGGCGTTCACGGTGTCCGTCGAGGTCGGCCGCCGGGGGGCCGTCGCCGTCTCCTACTCCGACTTCCGCCACGATGACGCCGCGGCGCCGCTGCGCACCGACCGCTGGCTGGCGACGTGCCGTCCCGCCCGGGCGGGCTCGTGCGCGGACCCGGCGGCGGCGTGGCGGGAGACGCGGCTGACCGCGGCGTCCTTCGACATGCGCGAGGCCCCGCGCATCCCCGACGAGGCGAGCCCGCGCGGGTACTTCCTCGGCGAGCGGATGGGCCTGGTCGCGGCGGGCGGCGCGTTCGTGAGCGCGTGGGCCGAGCCGGACGCCCCGGGTCGCGCGGCGGCGTTCGTCCGCACGACGCGGCAGGTGCCCGGGGCGAGCGAATGACCACCGGGTCATTGGTGGCCATAGAGAATAATCCAATTCTACTCTATGGCCGAACGACATTCTATGCAAAATTCGCTAAAGTCATAAGCGTCTAGTTACCGGGGGCGCCGTGGCCCCGCGCCCGGCGCGTCGGTATGAGGGCCCCGGATCGGAGGAGGTGCCAGTGCAGACGCGAGCGGCAATCCTGAGGGAACCCCGCACCGACTGGAGTGTGGAGGACATCGAGCTCGATGATCCGAAGGCGGGAGAGGTCAAGGTCAAGCTCACCGCGGCGGGCCTGTGCCACTCCGACGAGCACCTGCGCACCGGCGACATGGTCTTGGACCAGGAGATCGCCGACCTGATGGGCTGGAGCCAGTTCCCGTGCGTCGGCGGGCACGAGGGGGCCGGCGAGGTCGTCGAGGTCGGTCCCGGCGTCACGTCCCTGCAGGAGGGCGACCACATCGTCCTGTCGTTCATCCCGTCCTGCGGCCGGTGCCCGTCGTGCGCCATGGGACGCCAGCACCTGTGCGACTACGGTTCCATCCTGCTCGGCGGCCGGCAGATCAGCGACAACACGTCCCGGCACCACTCGGCCGCCGGCGAGGACCTCGGGACCATGTGCCTGACCGGCACGTTCGCCCCGTACACCGTCGTGAACGAGGCGTCCTGCATCAAGATCGACCCGTGGATCCCGCTCGACAAGGCGGCGCTCCTCGGCTGCGGCGTCACCACCGGCTGGGGGTCGGCCGTCAACGCGGCGAACGTCCAGGCGGGGGAGACCGTCGTCGTGATCGGCCTGGGCGGCATCGGGATGAACGCCGTGCAGGGCGCGGCGATGGCGGGCGCCCGGCACGTCATCGCCGTCGACCCCGTCGCCTGGAAGGGCGAGCAGGCCGTCTCGACGTTCGGCGCGACGCACGCCGCGTCGTCGATGGAGGAGGCCGCGGCGATGCTCGCGGAGATGACCTGGGGCGCGAACGCCGACAAGGTCATCCTCACGACGGGCGTCGCCACCGGCGAGCTGATCCAGCCGATGATGGGGATGGTCTCCAAGGGCGGGCGCGGCGTCGTGACGGCGGTCGCGCCGATCGTCCAGGAGGACGTCAAGCTCAACCTGTTCGACCTGGCGATGCAGCGCAAGGAGCTGGTCGGCTGCATCTTCGGCAACTCCAACCCGCGCCGCGACGTCACGCGCCTGCTCCGCCTGTACGAGGACGGGAAGCTGAAGCTCGACGAGCTGATGACCAACACCTACACCCTTGACGACATCAACCAGGGCTACCAGGACATGCTCGACGGCAAGAACCTCCGCGGCGTGATCATGTACTGATCCCGGACGGGCGTCCCGGCGATCCCCCGGCCACCGGTCTCCCCGGCGGCCGGGGGATCGGCCGTTCCGGCGCCGCCCGCGCCCGCCCGCGTTCCCCGGTCACCCGTTGTTGATCTTCGCGACGACCGTCCGTCCGGCGGCGATCGCCTTCGCGCACCAGGCTGACGCGGTCGACCTCAGAAGGGAACGAGCATGCGTTCGTGGAGAAGTGCGCGCGGGCGGCGCCGATCCGCCCTGACGGCGGGGGCGCTGGCCGGCGCGGTGTCGCTGACGCTCCTCGGGGCACCGCCCCCCGCCCTGGCCGCCGAACCGGACGCGTTCGAGGCGGTCGACCCGTTCATCGGCACCGAGATGGACACCACCCAGAACAAGAGCAACGACGCGTACGGGAACACGTTCCCGGGCGCGTCGGTGCCGTTCGGGATGGTGCAGCCGAGCCCCACGACCTACAAGCCGGGGCCCGCGCTCGTCGGGGAGAAGGGCGGGTACGAGTACACCGCCGACCTCATCCGCGGCTTCGGCATGACGCGGTACTCGGGTTCGGGCTGCACCGGACGTTACGGCGGATACGAGTTCCCGACGATCCCCTACGCGGGCGACCTCGTCGACGGCGCGCTCCCGTCGAACCCGTCCGACGACATCAGGAAGTACTACCTGAAGTTCGACCACGCGAACGAGAAGGCCGAGCCCGGCTACTACCGCGTCGGCCTGGACAACGGGGTGACCGCCGAGCTGACGGCGAGCGCCCGGACGTCCGTGAGCACGTTCGACTTCCCGGCGACCGGCGACGCGACGCTCGTCCTGGACGTCTCGGGGCCGAACAACCGCACGTACGGCAGCGAGGTCACGATCGACCCCGCGACCCGCACCGTCAGCGGGTGGATGCACGGCGCCGACATCTGCGACAACGGCAACCACTACCGGGCGTACTTCTCCACCACGTACGACCAGCCGTTCGTGTCGTTCGGCGTGTGGAAGGACGGCGAGATGACCGCCGGGGGGACGCACGTCCGCAAGGCGGGCGACGCCACGAACGTCGACTACCGGCACGACAACGGCGCCTGGGTCACGTTCGCCGACGGCGCGAAGGTGACGGCGAAGACGGGGCTCAGCTTCGTCAGCGTGGAGAACGCCGCCGCGAACCGGGACGCCGAGGTCGGGCGGTCGAGCTTCGGCAAGGTCCGCAACGAGGCGAGGCGCCTCTGGAAGGACGCGCTCGGCACGATCGACGTCCGGGGCGGCTCCGACGAGGCGCGCACGAAGTTCTACACGGCGCTCTACCACGCGTTCCTGCACCCGAACGTCCGGGACGACGTCAACGGCCAGTACCTCGGCTACGACGGCAAGGTGCACACGGTCGAGAAGGGCCGGCACTTCTACAAGAACTTCGCCGGGTCCGGGTGGGACATGTACCGGAGCCAGGCGCAGCTCATCGCGCTCACGTTCCCGCAGGTGGCGAACGACATCAACCAGTCGATCGTCCTGCTGGCCGAGCAGACGGGCGGGTGGGCGCCCGGCGCGGCCCGGATGCAGGGCGACAACCTCCAGGTGATCGTGGCGACCCTCGACGACATGGGCGCCACCGGCTACGACCGCGAGGCCGCACTGCGGTCGATGGTCGGGACGCAGGCGCTCCCGGCGACGAAGACCACGCGCACGGACGGCTACCAGTACTTCGCCACCGGGATGATCGAGAACCGCAAGGGCGACTTCGCGACCTCGCGCGTCCTGGAGTACGCCGTCGACGACTTCGCGATCGCGCGGCTCGCCGAGCGCCTCGGCGACGACAAGTCCCACGCGACGTTCATGGCGCGCGCGCAGAACTGGATGAACGTCTTCGACCCCGAGACCCGGCACATCCGCCCGCGGGAGCGCACCGGCTTCGACCGGAGCTTCGACCTGCGCGTCCGCGACGACGCCGCCGGGCGCGGGCAGTTCAACCAGTCGACCGGGTACCAGTACGGCTGGCACGTCCCGCACAACCTCGCGACGCTCATCGAGAAGCGCGGCGGCGTCGAGGCGTCCACGCGGGCGCTCGACGTTCTCATGGAGGACCTCGACGCGGGCGCGTACACCAAGACCGGCAACTACCTGTCGAACCAGCCCGCGTTCGGCACGCCGTGGGTCTACAACTGGCTGCGGGCGCCGCACAAGACCACGGACGTCCTGTACCGCGCGGTCACGGAGATGTACGACACCACCCCGTCGGGCCTGCCGGGCAACGACGACCAGGGGTCCCTCAGCGCGTGGTACGTGTTCGCGAACCTCGGGATCTACTCGGCGATCCACGGGACGGGCGACCTCGTCGCGACCGCGCCGATGTTCGAGCGGATCGTCATCGACCCCGCGGGCGGCGGCGAGCGCATCCGGATCAAGGCGCGCGGCGTCGAGGAGGGCGCGCGCTACACCACCGGCCTGCGCGTGAACGGACGCCCGCAGACCGCCTCGTGGATCGGCGCGGAGGTCGTCCGGTCGGGCGGGAACCTCGTGTTCGAGATGTCCCGCACGCCCGGCGACTGGGGCACCGGCGCGGGCGACGTGCCGCCCTCGTACACCGGCGGCGCCGACGCCCGCAACAACGCGGGCACCACGCCCGATGGCCGGGGGAACCTCGGCTCGCTCGACCTGAGCGACTGGTCGCTGTCCCGCGAGGCCCTCGCCGCGGCGGGCGCCCGGCCGGGCGCCCGCCTCCCGCTCGACGGCACGGGCATCGCGTTCACCTGGCCCGACGCCGCACCGGGCGAGCCCGACAACTGGATCCCGCACGGCCAGTCGATCGACCTGCCGGACGGGCCGTCCACCGGCATCTCGTTCCTCGGCCTGGCCACGAACGGGCCCTCGGCGGGCACCGCGACGGTCCGGTACACCGACGGCTCGACGCAGCGGGTGGAGATCGCGTTCCCCGACTGGGCGGCGTCCGCGTCGGCGGGCGCCACCGAACTGGTCACCGTGCGGGGCCGCAACAACGCCGACGGCTCGGCGGGCGACGGCACGTTCCGCGTGTTCGCCACCCGCCCCGTGCCGCTCGACCCCGCCAAGGCCGTCGACGCGGTCGTCCTCCCCGAAGGCACCGACCGCGGCGTCATGCACGTCTTCGACGTCGCGACGGCACCGAAGGCCGGCTGACGGACCGGCCGGACGAACGCCCGCCCGTCCCGCCCCCCAGGGGCCGGGGCGGGCGAGGCGGTGAGCGGTGCGGCGGCCGTGCCGGCGATGGTCCGCCGCGCGCCTCCGGCGTCCCGCGTCCGGGCCGTAGGCTGAGACCGCGGTGGCCGAGGCGACGACGGCCGAGGTGATGGCCGAGCCCGCATGCCGAGGAGCTGCGCGTGGCCCGCTTCGCCGACCCGGACCCCGTGGTCGCGAGCGCCGGGTGGGCGCTGACCACCGAACGCGTGCGGAAGAGGCCGGACGGTCTCGACCTCGCCGGGCTGCGCGTCCCCCTTCGCGCCCGTCTGGATCGACGAGATGGTGAGCCGCCGCCGACCGCAACCCGCACCGGCGCAGGATCGTTGACCGGACATGGCCGTCATCGCCTTCCTCACGATCCCCGGGCTCGTCGTCGGGCTGCTCCTCTTCGCCGCCCTCGACCACGCGGGCCTGTGGGCCCACCGCAGGTTCCGCCTGCCGTGGCGCCGCGACGAGACCGGCCGTCCCGTGTCGTCGATCGCGGTGGGTGAACTGGACGTCTTCTTCCACGGCACGCACCGCAACCGGCGGGACGAGCGCGCGTCGTCGCTGATGCTCCGCGACGAGGAGAACGACGGCGCGCCCCCGCGCACCCGCGTCGACCTCGACGCCGGGACGGCGGTCGTCCGGCGCCCCTGACGTCCCCGGCGAACCTGGCGGCCGACCGGACCGGCTGCCAGCATGGCCGCATGACCGAGAAGGCCGAACACGAGGTGCGCGCCCTCTACGAGGAGCTGCTCACCGCCTGGAACCGGCGCGACGCCGCCGCCTACGCGGCGCTCTTCGCCCCCGACGGCGCGCTCGTCGGGTTCGACGGCGGCCAGGTGGCGGGCGCGGACGTCGAAGACCACCTGACGCCGATCTTCGCCGACCACCCCACCGCCGCGTACGTCTGGAAGGTGCGCGAGGTCCGTTCTCTCGGCGACGGCGTCGTCCTCGTGCGCGCCATCGTCGGGATGGTGCCGCCGGGCCGGACCGGGTTGCACCCCGAGGCGAACGCCGTCCAGTCGCTCGTGGCCACGAAGCGGGCGGGGGAGTGGCGGATCGCGCTGTTCCAGAACACCCCGGCGCAGTACCACGGCCGCCCCGACCTCGCGGACCGGCACACCGCCGAGCTGCGCGAGCTGCTCGGCGGCTGACGGGCCGGCGCGGCGGCCACGCGGGGCCACCGGCCCGACCGCATCGCGACGGTCGCCGCCGAGCAGGACCCGGCGGGAACGTGGATCGTGACCCTGAACGCCTCGCACCGGCGTTTCGGGGGCCGCGACCGGCTGCGCGTCCGGGTCCCTCCCGGCGACCTGGCCGACGCCACGCTCGTCGTGATCTCGTCCTGACCGGACGTGCCGACGCCTCCGGGACGGGACGCGGCGGACGCGCCCGCCCGCGCGGGCTAGCCGGAGACGCGGCGGCGGAGCAGGCAGAACTCGTTCCCCTCCGGGTCGGCGAGGACGTGCCAGGACTCGTCGCCGCTCTGGCCGACGTCGGCGTGCCGCGCGCCCGCGGCGAGGAGGCGTTCGAGTTCGGCGTCCTGGTCGCGGTCGGTGGCGTTGACGTCGAAGTGCAGGGGCAGCTTGGCGGTCTTGGGCTCGTCGGTCCGGCTGAGCACCAGCGTGGGCCGAAGATCGGCGTCCCCGTCCGGCGGGCCGATCTCGATGTCGCCGTCCTCCCTGAGCAGGACCACGTAGTCCAGCACCTCGCACCAGAACCTGGCGAGTTCCTCGGGGTCGCGGCAGTCCAGCACGAGCTCTGTGATGCGGCAGGCCATGCGCCGTGCCTATCCCAGCCGCCCCGCGCGCGCAACTCCCGGTGTCGAAGGCGCTCCCGCGGCGCCGGCCAGGGACGCCGGAGCCCGCCGGGGGCTCCGGCGCCGCCTGGGGCGGCCCGTCAGCGGACGTTCACGTCGATGCAGGCGTAGAAGGCGTTGGCGGTGTCGGCGATGTTCCACACCGCCAGCACCTTCTGCCGGCCGGTCACGCCGCCGAGGTCGACGGTGTGGGACACGGTGGCGGGCGGCTGCTGGCCGCGGCCGTCGATCACCGCGACGCGCCTCCCGCCGACGTAGTACTCGTAGTTGAGGGTGCGGTGCCTGGCGGTGAACGTCCAGGTGAAGGTCGTCCTGCGGCCGACGGCGGCGGCCTGCCAGGGCTTGCCGTCGTCGTCGAGTTCGGCGAACCGCGCGTTTCCGCCGCTGCAGCTCCGCAGCCCCTTCGGCCCCTCGACGCTCTGCGGCTCCCACTTGATGGGGCCGCAGTCGACGATTCCCGCCGCGCACTGCGCCTGGCGGCTCTTGGGGGCGGAGACGTATCCGTGGGCGTATGCCGACGTGGCCGGGACGACCGCGACGAGCGGCGCGATCCCGATGCCGGCCGCGACGGCGGTGAACCTGCGTGTCGATTTCTTCATGCGGGGGGTCCTTGCTTCGCGGGGTGGATTCCTCGCGGCACGGGAGTTGGGAGCCGCCGTGGCGCGAGGCGGGACTCTCGTCGATGGTGACGGCCGCGACCCGCCGATCCGGGCGCCGCCGCGTCCACCGGTGATGGAGGGGAACGGGCCATGAACCTCCAGCGGATAGGAAACTTTCCTATCGATAACCGGACGTTAATTCGCTCTCCCGGGGCGGTCAAGGCCCGCCGGAAGCCACGCAAGACGCCCGGTTCGACCAGTCCAGGTCGGCGACTGAACCGGCGGGCCGGCGGCCGCGAGATTGTGCACACCTGATGAAGGCCCGGACGGACGGTCGGCGATGTACGCCCGCTCTCGCGGTGTCGCGGCCGGTCCGGGCGTCCCGCGCTACCGGCCCCGGGCGCGGTCGAGGACCAGGTCGGCGGCGCGGGCGAGGACCTCGGCCCGGGAGCGGCCCTCGTGGTCGGCGGCGAGGGAGTGGTGGCCGATCGCGACGCAGAAGGCGATCAGGCTGCGCGCCTCCACCTCGTCGGGGTCGGCGCAGAAGGTGCCGATCATCTCGCGCAGCAGCTCCATCCGCCGGTTGTCCACCCGCCGCAGGCGCTCGGCGACCGCCTCGTCGCGCCGGGCCCAGTCGCGGACCGCGAGGTCGATGGGGAGCAGCCGGCCATCGGAGAAGGTGAGCATGCCCGCGCGCCGCGCCTTGGTCTTCGGGTCGCCGCCCTCGCGTTCGACCCGCTCGATCACCTCGTCGGTGCTCTCCCGCTCCCAGGTGTCCAGCATCGTCTCCAGCAGCGCGTCCCGGTCGGCGAAGTACCCGTAGAACCCGCCCTTGGTGACGCCGAGCCGCTTGGCCAGCGCCTCGACCCGGACGGCGTCCGGGCCTCCGTCGGCCAGCGCCCGCAGCCCTTCCTCCACCCACCTGTCGCGCGGTGTGCGAGCAGCCCCCACGTTGTGTCCCACCTCACCCGTCCACTGGATATACGTAACCGTATATTCGGTCTAGCCTCGCCTTATACGTTGGCGTATATCGGGATGGTAGTCCACCTCCCGGGAGAAAGGCGGGCAGCGCCCATGAGGCTTCCCCGGACGGCGCACACCGAGCGGCCATGGCGGGTCCACGAGTTCACCCGCGACTTCCGGGTCGAGGACGTGTGGTCCTTCCGCACCCCCGGCGCGGGGCCGGACGACTTCCCCGCGATGCTCGAGGCGCTGCGGACGGGCGGCGGGTTCGCCGAGCAATCGCCCGCGGTCAGGTTCCTGTTCGCGGTGCGCTGGAAACTCGGCGCACTGTTCGGATGGGACGCGCCCGAGGACGGCGTCGGGAAGCGGGTCCGGTCGCTGCGCGACCGCCTGCCGGACGACCTCCGCGGCACCGTGGACGGCTCCGAAACCGGCGACACCCCGTTCGATTCCGTGTACAAGCTCGACGACGAAGCCGTCAACGAGCTCGCGAACAAGACCGTCCACACCCTCATGCACCTGGGATGGGTGCCGACCGGAAGCGGCGGGCACGAGCTGCGGATGGCCGTCCTCGTCAAGCCCAACGGCCGGTTGGGGCGGCTGTACATGGCACTCATCGCGCCGTTCCGCAACCTGGTCGTCTACCCGGCGCTGACCCGCCAGTGGGAACGCGCCTGGCGGAACCGGACGGCCGGCGCCCCGGGCGCCGTCACCGCCGAGGTGGGCCCGCACGAGGTCCCCGAGTCCGTCCGCGCCCTGAGCAACCTGCCCGCGATCGACTACGTCGACCGCTTCACCCTCTCCACGGACGCGGACGCGACCCCCGAGCAGTGGGCGCGGGCGATGTTCGGCGACGTCCCCACCCTCGCCGAACGCTTCATCTGGCGCGGTCTCCTCGGCCTCCGGCTCGCCCGGGGACGGTCACCGCACACCGTCGCCGGATGGCGCATCGCCGAGCGGGGAAAGGACTGGATCCTGCTCGAAGCCGCATCCTGGTTCATGTCCGACAACCTCCTCGTCCAGACGGCCGAGGGGCGGGTGTCGCTCAGCACCTTCCTGCGCTACGACCGGCTCCTGGGCCGGGCGATCTGGTCCCCGCTGTCCGCCGTCCACCGCCGCCTGGCCCCCGGCCTGCTCCGCGACGCGACGGCGAAACTCCGAGCGACCTGAGGGGAGGCGCCGCGCCGGTACGCCCCGCGTCCGTCAGACGGCGGCGCCTTCCCGCACCTGGACGACCGTGATCGCGTTGCCGTCGGGGTCCGTGAGGGTCGTGAACACCACGATGTCCGAGGTCGTGTCGTCCGGCTCCACGGACGGCCCGCCGCGCGCGGCCAGTTCGTCGAGGGCGCGGCGCGCGTCCGGAACCTGGAGCGTGACCAGCGACCCGCCCGCCCGCCGCCGGTCGGCCACCAGCTGGACGACGCCGCCCGCGCCGCGCCACTCCGCCAGCCCCGCCATCGGCTCGGCGTCGGCGGGGCGCCCGAAGAGCACCTCGTACCACTCCTTCGCCTTCCCCAGGTCCGAAACCGCGATCGCCGCCAGCACCCTTTCGATCTCCATCGCCGAGCCTCCCCAGGTCGTTCCGTCCTTCCGCTCATAGGGACTGGGCGACCACCGAGAACTCATCGCCACCGCGGAAATCGAGGGAACCCGAGAAGCCCGAGGTCGCGGCCCCCGGCGAGGACGCCGTTCGGTACCGGCCGGCGGGAGGCTCGGCGCCGCTTCAGACCGTCCGCGAACGCCCCGAACGCACCCCGATCGAGGAACAACCTCGCCCCGTCCGGATCCTTGGATTCCCGCAGGGCAACGCCGTCCGGCACGGCGGCCAACTCCACGCAGGTCCGTCCTCGCGAGTCGCCGACGGTGCGTTGAGCGCAGGCGGAGCGCGCTGGACGGACCAGAGCCCCGGCCGAACGCGGCCGGGGGCTCGCCGGGGGTCAGCGTCGCTTGAGGTCGGTCACGAGCGACCGGAAGGCGGCGCGGTCGAGGACGAGCCTGGGACCGTCCGGGTCCTTGGAGTCGCGTACCCCCACACCGTCCGACAGTGTGGCCAGTTCTACGCATTCGCCGCCGTGTTCGTTGCTTCGCGTGGCCTTGCGCCAGGTCACATCGCCCACCGGTCCACCGCCTTCCGTAGGAAATCGCGAGATTCGCTCACACTCAAGGCGCGCGCTTGCATCTCTGCGAACGCACCGACGACGTGCAAGATATCGCCTGAATCGTCGGATGTGATGCCCCCGGTGGAGGTTTCCAGGTGGACGAGCTCCTCGCCCGTGGGCTGTGTGGCGATGCTGAAAGACCCGGAGACACCTCTGTAATGGGCGATGGGAGCTACCTGAAGCGTGACGTGGTCCAGTGCGGACACCTCCAGTAGGTGCTCGCATTGGGCCCGCATCACGTCGCGATTCCCAACCTCGCGGGCGAGGACCGTCTCACTGAGGACTGCCACGATGCGGGGCGCCGGCTTGAGGCTGAGGATTTCCTGTCTCTTGAGCCGAGCCTCGAGATCGTGCTCGTTGGGGAGCAGCACCCGGGCGTAATCGACGGTCTGGAACAAGCCGATGACGAAGGTCTCCCCGTACATCCTCAGCAGCTCGGCGGATGCCTCGGCCTGTGGATAGTCGGCGAAGAACTTCGGGTAGGTGGTCGAGGGGAGAAGTTTGTCCCATAGCGTCGTGAGCGTGTTGCCGGTGCCCAGGGCCTTGTCCAGACGCTCCGCGAAGTCACGTCGGCAGCGTGTGTTGCCGCTCTCGACCTGAGAGATGTAGGACCGGCTGACCGCCATACGTTTGGCGAGCTCGCTTCGGATTATGGATGCCTCCTCCCGCTGACGTGCCACTTCTGCGCCGAATGCCTTGAGAGCGGGGGAGGGCTTCCGTGCGGCCATGAGTGCCTCCAATGGCGTCAGTAACTGTGAACCACTGTGAAGCGGCTCGTCTGCGTCCCCGGGCTTCCCTGTTCACGCTACGCCTCGGAGTGGAGTCTGTGCGGTGAGTCACGAAAAACGGAGGTGGTCACCGTGGGGATTCCGGCGTCGATCGTCGTTCCGGCGGACGTGGGAGCCGTGAAAACCGCTCGCGACTGGGTGGGGGTCACGCTCGGGGAGTGGGGGCGGGACCCGTACATCGCGAAGGTCGTCGTGTCGGAGCTGGTCACGAACGTCGTGCGGCACACGGCCAGCGAGACCGCGACGGTTCGGGTGCTGCTCGCGGACCGGGGGACCGTCGTGGAGGTGCTCGACGGGTGCGATGCGATGCCGCAGGTGCGGGACGTCGGCGTCCTGAGCGAGGACGGGCGGGGCCTCGCGATGCTCGGGGCGCTCGTCAAGGACTGGGGCGCGCAGCCGGTCGCGGGCGGCGGCAAGGTCGTGTGGGCGCTGCTGCCCGAGGAGGACGGGTGAGTGACATCATCCCCGTCCTGCATCGGGCGTTCCCGGCGTGGGGTTTCTCGGTGCGGGACGGGGAATGGCGCGCGTCCGGACAGGTGTTCGTCGCGGCGACGTCGCTCGAACTGCTCCTCGCCTGGATCACGATGATCGAGGACGATCCCTGACTATGCTCCGGAACCCGGCCTGGAGGACGTCCGGACGGCGTGCACCGGGCCGCCGGAACTCGCCTGGGCGGTCTTCCGGGCGCGGCGGGCGAGCCGAACGGGAACGCGCGGGCGCCGGCCCGGCCGGGCGATCTCGGGGACGACGGGACGGTGCGGCGGGCGGCGCGGCGTCGTTCGGGTCGGTGCTCCGGGTGACCTGCACACAGAGCGCGTCTGCGCCCGCCCCGACGAAGATCCCGGCGGCCGCCGAACGGCGCCGGCCGCGCTGTCCGCGTGGGTCACACGACGTCGAAAACGTTCTTCTGGATGCCGTTGGAGTACACCTCGTGCTCGACGAGCCGGAGCTTCTGGGTGTCCTTGTCGGTGTCGCTGAACAGGCGCTTCCCGGCGCCGAGCAGCAGCGGGAACACCAGCAGGTGGTAGCGGTCGATCAGCCCGGCGTCGGCGAGGCTCCGGTTGAGCCGGGCGCTCCCGTGCACGATGATCGGGCCGCCGTCGGTCTTCTTCAGCTCCGCCACGTCGTCGAGGGACCGCAGGATCGTGATGTCGCCCCAGTTGTCGACGAGGGAGTCCTCGGCGAGGGTCGTGGAGACGACGTACTTCGGCATGGCGTTGTAGCGGGGGAACTCCGCGGTCATCGACGGCCAGACGGCGGAGAACGCCTCGTAGCTGACCCGCCCCAGCATCATCGCCGCCGCCTCCTCCTGCTCGCGGGCCTTGAGCTCGTAGGCCTCCTCGACGAAGTCGACGTCCTTCATCGTCCAGCCGGAGTTGCGGTAGCCGGGCTCGCCGCCGGGGGCCTCCACGACCCCGTCGAGCGAGACGAACGCGGTGCTGATCAAGGTGCGCATGGGACTCCCCTGTCACGTGTGTCGCCGGTCACCCCTCTTGGTGCCCGATGGTGAAGTGCTACCACCCGCCACCGACGATTTCCGTGCGTCGGGTCGTCAGCGGGGCGCGCCGAGGCGGGCCGGCGCCCGGCCGCCGGGTCGGGGCCCGGCGGCCGGGGACGGTTCAGGCGTCGAGTTCCTTGACGAGCGCGAGGACGTGCATCTGCGGCGGGGGGTCGAGCTGGATCTTGTCCGACAGGTTCATGGACCCGTCGCCCATGGCCCGGTTCAGCCGCTTCACGGCCGCCTTGGCGTCGCCCTCGATCTCGTACACCGCGACGTAGGGGTCGCCGTCCTTGGTGGGGGCGTAGCGGCGCGCGGAGACGAAGCCGTCGAGCGCCAGGACCTCCGGGATGTGGACGTCCTCGTACCAGCGGTTGTACTCGTCGGCCACCTCCGGGCTCGCGGGCCGGGACATGACGTGCAGGATCGACTTCGCGGACATGCGTGTTCTCCCATCGAGCGGCTCCCACCGGACGCCGTCCGCGCGGAAGGCGGCGGCTCGGGCCGGTGGTCCGATCGAATGGTACCTACCCTCTCCGTGGTTGAGAATTATGTTCACGCACGTGCGGTCAGCGGGTGAAGACGCCGAGGGCGTCGTAGGCGTGCCAGGAGCCGGTCCGCTTGTCGATCGTGAGGGCGTTCTCGCCCGTGCGCAGCGCGGCGGACGGCAGGGGGAGCTCGACGTACGACGGCTTGAGCGGGGTTCCGGGTCGTGTCGCGTCGCCTTCGAGGGAGCCGCGCGTGCCGCCGTTCTCGAGCTGCACCTCGCGGACGGGCGTGCCGTTGAGCGCGAGCTCGATCGTCCCCGGGATGGACGCGTGGGTGTCGATGAGCCAGATCGCGAGCCACGTCTCGCCGGACGGCACTGCCTCCAGCGGGAACCGGAACGTCGCGCGGCTCGGTCTGCGGCCCGCCCACGCGTCCGAGGGCCCCGGCTGGATGTAGGCCCAGTCGTTCGCCGGGGTGCTCGTGCCGAACGTGTAGTCGGGGCCCTCGCCGAACCGGTCGCGGTACCGGGCGTAACCGTTGGGCGCGAGCGCCAGTTCGAGGGACCTGTGGTCGAACTCGCCGACGGTGGCGACCGCCGTGCCGGACACGGTCACCGACTCGGTGCTGTGCGCCCGCAGCGCCGCGGAGGGGCGGCTGCGGCGGCCCGCGGCGTCCACCGTGACGACCCGGTAGTGCCAGTCCTGCCGCGCGCCGCCCATCCGGTCGTGCACGAACGACCCGTAGACGGTCTTGCCGACGAGGGTGTCGGGCCCGAGTTCGAACCGGGACGAGCGCGAGCCGTAGATCGCGTAGTGGTCGACGAGCGGCTCGTACGGTTCGCCCTTCCACGACAGGCGGATGCGGCCGATCCCGGGCTCGGCGCGCAGGGCGTGCACCGGGCGGGGCCGTCGGTTCGCGGTCATCGGTTCAGACCTCTCGGTTCAGTCCGGGACGGCCGGCCTCGGTGACGAAGCGGGCGGTCGTGCGGATCGGGGCGCCGGGGCGGGTGACGTACTCGACCGTCTTGAACCGGGCGGTGAGCCGGCCCGGGGTGAGGGTGCAGCTCAGGTAGCCGCGGCGGGCGTTGTACAGCTCGACGTGCGGGTTCGCCAGCCACAGTTCGCCGACGGAGTCGGTCTCGGCGCCGTCGGCGTCGGACGCGATCGAGCCGGTGACGAGCTCGGTGCCGACGGTGCGCGAGTCCGGGTCCTTCCAGTCGGCCTTCAGCTCGGCGGCGACGTGGCGGTGGATGTCGCCCGACAGCGCCACCGGGTTCGCGATCCGGTACCGCTCGAACGCCTTCCACAGCCGGTCGCGGTTGGCGGGGAAGCCGTCCCACATGTCGTTGCTGTACAGCTCGCCGGAGCCGGGGTCGCGGTCGATCTCGGCCATGACGACGCCGGTGCCGAGCAGGTTCCAGGTCGCGCCGGAGCGGCGGAGGCCGTCGTACAGCCACTTCTCCTGGCGGGCGCCGAGGAGGGAGCGGCGCGGGTCGTGCCGCTCGGCGGAGTCGTCGATGACCTGCCCCGCCGGGTAGCGGTCGCGGAACTGCCGGTTGTCGAGCATGTCGATCTGCGCGAGGCGTCCCCACCGGTAGCGGCGGTAGAGGGGCAGGTCGGGGCCCTCGGGGCGCATCACGGAGCGCAGCGGCTGGTTCTCGTAGAGGGCCCGGTAGGCGACCGCGCGGCGGCGCAGGAAGTCGGCGGGCGGGACGCCCTTCTCCGACCAGTCGTCGGCGTAGTTGTTCTGCACCTCGTGGTCGTCGGTGGTGATCAGCCAGGGCGCGTTCGCGTGCGCGGCCTGCAGGTTCGGGTCGCTCTTGAAGAGCGCGTAGCGGAGCCGGTACTGCTCGAGCGTCTCGGTCTCGACGGCGTGCTCCGCCCCCGGCAGCGGGACGCCCTGGCGCCGCATGTTGCCTTCGGTGATCCCGTACTCGTAGATGTAGTCGCCCAGGAACAGGACGAGGTCGAGGTCTTCGCGGGCCATGTGCTCGTAGGCGGTGAAGTGCCCGTGGTACCAGGCGGCGCACGACGCGGTGGCGAACCGCAGCTCCGGCGGCGTCGTCCGGTGGTCGGGCGCGGTGCGGGTGCGGCCCACCGGGCTCAGCTCCGAGCCCGCGCGGAACCGGTAGAAGTACTCGCGGCCGGGGCGCAGGCCGCGGACCTCCGGGTGGACGGAGTGCGCCAGTTCGGGCGTCGCGACGGCCTGCCCGCGCCGGACGACGCGGCGGAACGACTCGTCCTCGGCCACCTCGTACCGGACGCTGTACGGGCGCGCCGGCATGCCGCCGTGCCCGTCCGGGGCGAGCGGGTCGGGCGCGAGCCGGGTCCACAGGACGACGCCGTCGGGCAGCGGGTCGCCGGACGCGACGCCGAGCGCGAACGGGTCGGACGGGACCCGCCCGCCCACGGTCTCGTCGGCGGCGGCGGCCTCGCCGGTGCCGAGCGCGAACGCGGCGGCGCCGACGCCGGTCATCGCGAGGAACGTCCGGCGGGTGGGCGGGGGCAGGGCGGCTGGGTTCATGCGCGGGCTCCAGGGGGAGGCGGGGGCGACCGACGTCATGGTCGCGCCGCCGGGTGGACGGCGGTCGACCTGCGCCTCAACCCGCGATGAGCAAAAACGATCATGATGGGCGGGGTTCGTCCCGGGCGGCCCCGGGCACGTTCGCGGCCGGGCCGCGGCCGGCGGCCCTGGCGGCCGGGGTGCAAGTAGCTCGACATCGAGATAAATTGGAGATAGCTTGACGTCGAGAGAAATCTTGTCGAAGTTGGGCCGCCCCGGTTCCCGGCCGGGGGCCGGGCTAAGGCAGGATCAGGGGAGATGCGCTTTCCGTCCCGCCCGGGCCAGGCCGGTCACGGGGGCGGGACTTCGACGAAATGATGAAGACAGCGCCGCGCGCTCATGTCCCGGACCGGACGCGCGGTGACGACGGAGGAGGAGTCCGTGTCCGCGAACAGCTTCGGCAGCCTTAGCAAGCTGCAGGTGGGCGAAAAGTCCTACGACATCTACCGGCTGGACGCCGTCGAGGGCTCGGCCCGTCTCCCGTACAGCCTCAAGGTTCTGCTGGAGAACCTGCTGCGCACCGAGGACGGCGCGAACGTCACCGCCGACCACATCCGCGCGCTCGCGGGATGGGACGCCAAGGCGCAGCCGAGCAAGGAGATCCAGTTCACCCCCGCGCGGGTGATCATGCAGGACTTCACCGGCGTGCCCTGCGTGGTGGACCTGGCGACGATGCGCGAGGCCGTCCGCGACCTCGGCGGCGACGCCTCCAAGATCAACCCGCTGGCGCCGGCCGAGATGGTCATCGACCACTCCGTCATCGTCGACTACTTCGGCTCGCCGGACGCGTTCGAGCGCAACGTGAAGGTCGAGTACGAGCGCAACAAGGAGCGCTACCAGTTCCTGCGCTGGGGCCAGACGGCGTTCGACGAGTTCAAGGTCGTGCCGCCCGGCACCGGCATCGTCCACCAGGTGAACATCGAGCACCTGGCCCGCGTCGTGTTCGACCGCAACGGCGTCGCCTACCCCGACACGTGCGTCGGCACCGACTCCCACACCACGATGGAGAACGGCATCGGCGTCCTCGGCTGGGGCGTCGGCGGCATCGAGGCCGAGGCCGCGATGCTCGGCCAGCCGATCTCGATGCTCATCCCGCGCGTCGTCGGCTTCAAGCTGACCGGCGAGCTCCCGGCCGGGACGACCGCGACCGACCTCGTGCTCACCATCACCGAGATGCTCCGCGAGCACGGCGTCGTCGGCAAGTTCGTCGAGTTCTACGGCGAGGGCGTCGCCGCGCTGCCGCTGGCCAACCGCGCCACCATCGGCAACATGAGCCCCGAGTTCGGCTCCACCTGCGCGATCTTCCCGATCGACCAGGAGACGACGAAGTACCTGCGCCTCACCGGCCGCAGCGAGGAGCAGATCGCGCTCGTCGAGGCGTACGCCAAGGAGCAGGGCCTGTGGCTCGACCCGTCGGTCGAGCCGGAGTTCTCCGAGTACCTCGAGCTGGACCTGTCGACGGTCGTCCCGTCGCTGGCCGGCCCGAAGCGCCCGCAGGACCGCATCGCCGTGTCGGAGGCCAAGGAGACCTGGCGCCGCGACGTGCAGAACTACGTCAGCAGCATCCAGGGCCCGGCCGACGAGGCGTCCAACGAGTCGTTCCCCGCGTCCGACTCCCCGGCGATCAGCCACGGCGGCAACGGCGACAAGCCCCGCGAGCACGCCACCAACGGCTCCGGGCGCCCGCACAACCCCGTCCAGGTCACCCTCGAGGACGGCACCACCTTCGAGCTCGACCACGGGCACGTCGCCGTCGCGGCGATCACCTCCTGCACCAACACCTCGAACCCCTACGTCATGGTCGGCGCGGCGCTGCTGGCCAAGAACGCGGTCGAGAAGGGCCTCACCCGCAAGCCGTGGGTGAAGACCTCGCTGGCCCCCGGCTCCCAGGTCGTCACCGACTACTTCGAGCGCGCGGGCCTCACCCCCTACCTCGACAAGATCGGGTACAACCTGGTCGGGTACGGCTGCACGACCTGCATCGGCAACACCGGCCCGCTGCAGCCGGAGATCTCCAAGGCGGTCAACGACAACGACCTCGCGGTCACCGCCGTCCTGTCCGGCAACCGGAACTTCGAGGGCCGCATCAGCCCGGACGTGAAGATGAACTACCTCGCGTCCCCGCCGCTGGTCATCGCCTACGCCCTCGCCGGGACGATGGACATCGACATCCTCAACGACCCGATCGCCGACGGCACCGACGGCCCGGTCTACCTGCGCGACATCTGGCCCGCGCCCGAGGAGGTCGCCGCGATCGTCGAGTCGTCCATCGGCCAGGAGATGTTCACCAGCAGCTACGCCGACGTCTTCAAGGGCGACGACCGGTGGCGCGGCCTCGAGATCCCGACCGGCGACCTGTTCGAGTGGGACCCGGCGTCCACGTACGTCCGCAAGGCCCCGTACTTCGACGGGATGAGCGCCGAGCCCGAGCCCGTCTCGGACATCCGGGGCGCGCGCGTCCTGGCGAAGCTGGGCGACTCGGTCACCACCGACCACATCTCCCCGGCCGGGGCGATCAAGGTCGGGACGCCCGCCGCGCAGTACCTGCAGGAGAACGGCGTCCAGCCGAAGGACTTCAACTCCTACGGCTCGCGCCGCGGCAACCACGAGGTGATGATCCGCGGCACGTTCGCCAACATCCGGCTGCGCAACCAGCTCCTGGACGGCGTCGAGGGCGGCTACACCCGCGACTTCACCCAGGAGGGCGCGCCGCAGTCCTTCATCTACGACGCCGCGCAGAGCTACGCCGCGCAGGGCACCCCGCTCGTCGTCATCGCGGGCAAGGAGTACGGCTCCGGCTCGTCCCGCGACTGGGCCGCGAAGGGCACCGCGCTGCTCGGCGTCCGCGCCGTCATCGCCCAGTCCTACGAGCGGATCCACCGCTCGAACCTGATCGGCCTCGGCGTCCTGCCGCTGCAGTTCAAGGAGGGCGAGTCGGCCGAGTCGCTCGGGCTCACCGGCACCGAGACGTTCGACATCACCGGCGTCACCGCGCTCAACGAGGGCGGCGTCCCCGAGGAGGTCACGGTGAAGGCGGACGGCAGGGAGTTCAAGGCCGTCGTCCGCATCGACACCCCCGGTGAGGCGGACTACTACCGCAACGGCGGCATCCTGCAGTACGTCCTGCGGAGCCTGATCCGCAAGTAACGCGATCCGCGGATTCCGCGCGAACGGGCCGTCTCCTCCGGGAGGCGGCCCGTTCCGTGTTCCCGGGCGTAGTACCCGGGAGCTAGACGCGAGGCCGGTTCCGTGGAGGGAGGCGGCCGGCCCGGCCCCGACGCAGGATTCCTTCTGCGGCGACCACGAGGCCGCGGAGGGGGGACGCGCGTGATCGAGGTGCGCGAGCCGGTCGAGCGGTTCGGGGGACCGGACGGCCGTCGACCGGCCGCCGCCGGCGGCGGGCGCCCCGCCGCCGGCGGCGGCTACCGTCGTCGTGAGGCGCCGGGACGCGTGACGCACCGGCCGGGCGGACGGGAGACGCGATGACGGTCGGGTCGGTCGTGCGGAACGTGTGGCGGGACCTCTCCCCGGCGGCCGGTCCCGCGCTGCTGCCGCTGGACGTCCGGTCCCGGCCCCGGTTCGCGGCCTGGCTGCCGCACGCGCTGGTCGTCGGGGGCGCGGCCGTGCTCGCCGGATCGTCCTGGCACATCCTGCTCACCGACTACGCGGCGCCGAACGGGTGGGCGGCGACGCTGAGCCTCGTCCACGCGTCCGCGCTGGTGGTCTGCGTGTTCCGGCCGATGGCCGGCTGGTGGCTGTCGCTGTCGCTGGCGACCGTGACCGCGCTCGCCGTCGCGTCCCCCCGTCCGGACGGCGGGCCGCTGTGGGCGGGGCCGAGCCTGTCGATGCATCTGGCGGTGCTCGCCCTGGTCGCGCTGCGCGTGCCGGCCCGGGTGGCGGCGCAGATGTGGGTGCTCACCGCGGTCGCCGCGACCGGCCTGGCGGTCGCGCGGTCCGGCCGCGACGCGTTCCCGGGGCCCGCCGGCCCGGCGGTGGCCTCGCCCGCCCGCGACGCGTTCCCGGGCCTGGTCGAGGTGCTGCTCGTGTCCGGCACGGTGCTGCTCGCGGCGTCGGCGCTGCGGGGGAGGGGCGACGCGCTGCGCGGGCTCGCGCGGGAGCGCCAGCGGCGTGCGCTGCTGGAGGAGCGCGCCCGGATCGCGCGGGAACTGCACGACGTGGTCGCGCACCACATGTCCGTCGTCGCCGTCCAGGCCGAGGCCGCCCCGTACCGGGTGCCGGACGTGCCGGACGAGCTCGCGCGCAGCTTCACCGTCATCCGCGAGAACGCGCTGGAGGCGATCGACGAACTGCACCGCGTCCTCGGCCTGCTCCGGGAGGGGGACGGCCCGGCGTCGGGCCCGGAGGCCGACGCGGCGCCGCAGCCCACCCTGGACGGCCTGGAGGGGCTCGTCGACGGCCTCCGCGCGACCGGCCTGGCCGTCGACCTGCGGGTGTCGGGGCGGCGGCCCGCGACCACGCCCGCGCTGGAGGTGTCGGCGTACCGGATCGTGCAGGAGGCGCTGAGCAACGTCCTGCGCCACGCCCCGGGCGCCGCCGCCCGGGTCGCCGTCGCCCACCATCCCGACCGCGTCGAGCTGACGATCGGCAACGGCCCGCCCGCGCGGGCGCCGGAGCCGCCGGCGGGCCGCACCGGCCACGGGATACTGGGGATGCGGGAACGGGCCGCGATGCTGGGCGGGGAGCTCGCCGCGCGCCCGCGCCCGGACGGCGGCTTCACGGTGACCGCCGTGCTCCCGGCGGGAAAGGAGGGGCCCCGGTGACCGTCAGGGTGCTGCTCGCCGACGACCAGGACATGGTCCGCGAGGGGTTCTGCGTGCTGCTCGGCGCGCAGCCCGGCATCGAGGTGGCCGGGGAGGCCGCCGACGGGCACGAGGCCGTCGCGAAGGTCGCCGAACTGGCGCCCGACGTCGTCCTGATGGACGTCCGCATGCCCGGCATGGACGGGCTGGAGGCGACCCGGCGGATCTCCGCGACGACGAGGGTCATCGTCCTCACGACGTTCGACCTGGACGAGTACGTGTACGGGGCGCTGCGCGCGGGCGCCGCCGGGTTCCTGCTGAAGAAGGCGTCCGCCGGGGCGCTGGCGGAGGCGGTGCGGGTCGTGGCGGCCGGGGAGGCGCTGCTGGCGCCGTCGGTCACCCGGCGGCTGATCGCCGAGTTCACCCGGCTCGGCGGCCCCCGCGCGCCCCGCCGCGAGCGGCTGGGACGGCTCACCGGGCGGGAGACCGAGGTGCTGACGCTCGTCGCGCACGGCCTGTCGAACGCGGAGATCGCCGCGCGGCTGGTGCTGGCCGAGCAGACCGTGAAGACGCACGTCAGCAACATCCTCGCCAAGCTCGACCTGCGCGACCGCACCCAGGCGGTCGTCCACGCCTACGAGACCGGCCTCGTCCGGCCGGGCCCCGAGGCCCGCTGACCGCCCGGAGCCCGTGCCCGGAGCCGGTGGCCCGGGTCAGTGCTCGGCGGCGAGGCGCAGGCCGAAGCCGATGAACGCGATCCCGGTGACCTGCTGGAGGCGGCGCTTCACGGACGGGCGCGCGAGCGTGCGGCGCGCGGCGCCCGCCGCGCAGACGAGCAGGGCGCACCACGCGAGGCCCTCGGCGATGTGGATGACGGCGAACAGCATGCTCGTCCCGAACACCGGGGCGCCCGCCGGGAGGAACTGCGGCAGCAGGCTCATGTAGAACACGCCGATCTTCGGGTTGAGCAGGTTCGTGACGAGCCCGGTGCGGTACGCGGCGGCGCCGGACAGGTCCGGTTCCGGGGCGTCGCCGCCCGCGCCGGCCTTCCGGCGGGCCCGCCAGAGCGCCTGCCCGCCCAGCCACACCAGGTAGCAGGCGCCCGCGATGCGCAGCACGTCGAACGCGAACCGGGACGCCGCCAGCAGCGCGGTCAGCCCCGCCGCGCTCGCCGCCCCCCAGCACAGCAGCCCGGACGCGATGCCCGCCGCGGCGAGCAGTCCCGTGCGGCGGCCGCCCGCCACGGTGGTGCGCAGCACCAGCATCGTGTCCAGACCGGGAGTGATCGTGACCAATGCGGCGACAGCGGCGAAGGCCAGACATGCGCTGAGCATTCCGACATTGTGTCAAGCGGCGGTCCGTGCGGGCATCGTCCCCGCCGGGCTGGTTACATCCCAGGTATGGCTGACACCACGAAGAAGATCGGGGACCTGGACGTCTCCGGGCTGTGCCTCGGCGGCAACGTGTTCGGCTGGACGGCCGACCGCGACACCTCGTTCCAGATCCTGGACGCCTACGCGGCGTCCGGCGGCAACTTCATCGACACCGCCGACTCCTACATGGCCTCCGCGCCCGGCAACGTCGGCGGCGAGTCGGAGGAGATCATCGGGGAGTGGACGGCGGCGCGCGGCACCCGCGACGACGTCGTCATCGCGACCAAGGTCGGCAGGCATCCGCGACGGGAGGGGCTATCCGCCGCGAACATCCGGGCGGCGGCGGAGGACTCGCTGCGGCGGCTGCGCACCGACCGCATCGACCTCTACTACACGCACTTCGACGACGAGTCCGTGCCCGTCGAGGAGATCATGACGGCGCTGGACGAGCTGGTGAGGGCCGGGAAGGTCCGGCAGATCGCGGTGTCGAACATCGGGCTCGAGCGGCTGGAGGCGTCCCTGGCGTTCAGCGAGCGGGAGGGGACGGCCAAGTACGTGGGCATCCAGCCGCACTACAACCTCGTGTCCCGCGACACCTACGAGGGGCCTCGGCGCGACATCGCCGAACGGCACGGGCTGGCCTGCATGCCGTACTACGGCCTCGCCTCGGGCTTCCTCACGGGCAAGTACCGTCCGGACACCGAGGTCGACAGCGCGCGCGCCGGTAAGGCGGCGAGGCATCTGGAAACCGAGCGCGGACGTAAAGTGCTGCAAGCCCTCGACGAGGTCGCCCAGGAGTCGGGCAAGCCCCACGCGACCGTGGCGCTCGCCTGGCTGGCCGCCCAGCCGACCGTCGTCGCGCCCATCGCCAGCGCCCGCACGATGGAGCAGCTTCCGCCGCTGCTGGACGTCCCGGGCACCGCGCTCACCGGCGACCAGCTGAGCCGTCTCACCGAGGCGTCCGCCTGACTTGTATCGTTCCAGGGCGTGAATCCCGATTTCCTGGTCATCGGCGGAGTGGCGGCGCTGCTCGGCGCGATCGTGCAGGGCAGCGTCGGCCTCGGCGTCGGCCTGGTCGCCACCCCGATCGTGACGATGGCGTTCCCCTCGCTGATGCCGGGCACGATCCTCGTGGTCGCGACCGTCCTGCCGCTGGCGACGCTCGCCCACGAGGCCCGGCACGTCGAGCTGAGCGGCCTCGGCTGGGCGTTCGGCGGGCGCGTCGCCGGGACGCCCCTCGGGGTCTGGCTGGTCGCCGCCGTGCCCGCCCGCGCCCTCGGCGTCGTCATCGGGTTCTTCGTGCTGGCCGCGCTCGCCGCCACCGCCTGGACGCGGGAGGTGCCGCGCAACCGCCGCACGCTGGCCGCCGCCGGGATGATCGCGGGCACCACCGGCACCGCGTCCGGCATCGGCGGCCCGCCGATCGCGCTGCTGTACCAGCGGGAGAGCGGCCCGCGCGTCCGCGCCACCCTCGCCCTGTTCTTCGTCGTCGGGTGCCTGATCTCGCTGGCGTCCCTCGCGGCGTTCGGCCGGCTCTCCGGCGAGCAGGTCGCCGCCGGGCTCGCGCTCGTCCCGTTCGTCCTGGCCGGGTTCGTCGCCGCGGGCCCGCTCCGCCGCTACCTGGACGCCGGACGCCTCCGCACCGCGCTGCTGATCGTCGTCGGCGCGTCCGCGGTCACGCTGATCGTCCGTAACCTGATGTGATGCGCCCGACGAAGGCCGATCTGGAGGCCGCCCGCGACCGCGTCGTCCCCGACGTCCTGCCCGCCCCCGGCGGCACGCTCCGCGTCCTGTTCAGCGGCATCAACCCCGGCCTGTACTCGGGGGCGACCGGGCACCACTTCGCCCGCCCCGGCAACCGCTTCTGGCCCGCGCTGCACCGCTCCGGGTTCACCGACCGCGTCCTGGACCCGTCCGAGCAGCACCTGCTGCCCGCCTTCGGCCTCGGCATCACGAACCTGGCGCAGCGCACCACGGCGCGCGCCGACGAGCTGACCGCGGACGAACTCCGCGACGGCGGCCGCCGCCTGCGGGCCCTCGTCGACCGGTACCGTCCCGCCTACCTCGCGGTCGCCGGCGTCACCGCGTACCGCACCGCGTTCGGACGTCCCCGCACCCGGATCGGCCCGCAGGACGACGCGTTCGGCTCCGCCCGCGTGTGGGTGCTGCCGAACCCGAGCGGCCTCAACGCGAGCTGGTCCCTCGACCGCATCGCGGGCGAGTTCGCCCGCCTCCGCGAGGCCGCGGACGCGGCCGGCTAGCCCGCCTGGTTCGCGGCGGCCGTCGTGAGCATCGTCTCCACTTCCGCGACGAGGGACGCCGACGGCTCCCACAGGTCGGTGCGGCCGAGCGCGACGATCGGGCGGGGGAGGGCCCGGACGTCCGCGAGGTGCCAGTGGTGCATGCCGGGCTCCGCCCACGGGCCGCACGCGCACCCGTCCGTCCCGCCGTCCACCGTCGCGGAGCAGACGGCGGCGAGGTCGGCGACGGCGATGGCCGCGCCGATCGCGGCGAGCGGGTCCCGCGGGTCCCAGCCGGCGGCCTGCACGAGCGGCGAGTCGCACGCCGACAGGTCGACCCGCATGGACGCGTGGATCAGCAGCGGCCCGCGGTAGGCGGTCGGCGCACCCTGGTTCGAGACGCTCTTGCCGCCGCGCGCGATCGCGAACGCCCAGGGCTGCTGAACACTTATCGCCTGCACGCGGTCACCTCCAGTGCTCGACCGTCTCCGTCTCCGGCTTCGTCTCCGGCGGGGACGCCGAGCGGCGATGCCCGAGAGGCTAGGCGCATCGGGGCGGTTGCGCCAACGGAGGAGGTGAGCGGTTCGCTCATGCCCGATCCATGCCGATCATCTGTGTGACGCGCGAGAACGCAAAGTGGTTGACGGGACAACTGTACGGGAGTGACAAACGTGAGCCGGGGGATCCGTCCCCGGGCGCACGCTCACCCCTTCAGCGCGCCGGCCATGAGCCCGCGCATGAAGAAGCGTCCGAGCAGCAGGTAGACGAGGATCGTCGGCAGCGACGCCAGCAGCGCCGACGCCATCTGCACGTTGTACTGGACGGCGACCGCGCCGGAGCCCGCCGTGTTGTTCAGCATCACCGTGACGGGCCACGAGTCGGGGGCGCCGAGGAAGACGGCGAACAGGAAGTCGTTCCAGATCGACGTGAACTGCCAGATCAGCGTGACGGCGAACGCGGGCGCCGACAGCGGCAGGACGACGGACGCGTACGTGCGCAGCATCCCCGCGCCGTCCACGCGCGCCGCCTCGATCAGCTCGCCCGGGATCGACGCGTAGTAGTTCCGGAAGATCAGCGTGCAGATCGGGATGCCGTAGACGACGTGGACGAGGACCAGGCCCCGGATCGTCCCGACGACCTGCATGTCGGTGAGCAGGCCCGCGAGCGGGATCATGACGGCCTGGTAGGGGATGAACATCCCGAACAGGAACAGCGTGAACACCGCGTCGGCGCCCGGGAAGCGCCACTTCGCCAGCACGTAGCCGTTCAGCGAGCCGAGCACGGCCGAGATCGCCGCCCCCGGGATCGCGATCTGGAAGCTGTTGACGATGCCGGGGCGCAGCTCGTCCCACGCGGCCGTCCAGCCGGACGCGCTCCACCGGCCGGGCAGGTTCCACGCGGTCGCGGGCCCGGCCTCCTGCAGCGGCTTGAAGCTGGTCACGAGCAGGACGTAGACCGGCATCAGGAACAGCACGACGAACAGCAGCAGGACGGCCGGGCGGCCGAACCGGAGCGCGCGGCTCATCGGGCCCGCTCCTGCCGGACCGTCCACACCAGGTACGGGACCACGAGGACG
Organism: Actinomadura sediminis; assembly: GCF_042675525.1. Classification (NCBI taxonomy): domain Bacteria; kingdom Bacillati; phylum Actinomycetota; class Actinomycetes; order Streptosporangiales; family Thermomonosporaceae; genus Actinomadura; species Actinomadura sediminis. The sequence goes on along the minus strand of NZ_JBHTJA010000007.1, from coordinate 33,278 downwards.
GCGACCGCGACCAGCAGGTACGTGGCGATCGTCGCGCCGTTCGCCGGATCGTGCCGGTCGAAGATCTCCACGTAGGCCGCGACGGCCGGGACGTAGGTGATGATCTGCTTGCCCGCGATCGCCATGATCAGGTCGAACACCTTCAGCGAGATGTGCCCGAGGATGATCAGCGCGGACAGCGTCACCGGGCGGAGCTGCGGGAACACGACGTAGCGGTACACCTTCCACTCGGACGCGCCGTCCACGCGGGCCGCCTCGCGCAGCTCCTCCGGCACGCCGCGGAACCCGGCCAGGTACAGCGCCATGACGTAGCCGGACATCTGCCAGATCGCCGGGAGCGCCATCGCGGCCATGCCCCAGTCGGGGTTCTGCCACCAGGTGTTCGCCAGCGCCCCCAGCCCGGCGTCGTGGAACAACTGGTTGAGGCCGACGGCGCGCTCGGCGGGCGCCGGGTTCAGCAGCCACCGCCACACCACCCCCGCGGCGATGAACGACACCGCCATCGGGAACAGGTAGACGACGCGGAAGGACGCCTCCCCGCGGATCCCCTTGTCCATCAGGAACGCGAGGAACGCGCCGAGCAGCAGGGCGCCCAGCACGAACACCGCCGTGAAGACCAGCGCGTTGCGGACCGCGCCCGGCCAGCTCGGCTGGTCCCACAGCTCGACGAAGTTCTTCCCGCCGTCGAACCCGAGGGGCGACACCTCGTCGTGCTTGCCGCTCAGCGCGACCCGCGTGTTCCAGAAGATGAGGCCGTAGACGAACAGGCCGATCGCCGCGATGGACGGGGAGACCAGCAGCAGGCCCGGCAGCCACCGCCGGGCGCGGCGCACCTTCACTGGCCGCTGTTCTCGGCCGCCCGCACCAGCGCCTGCCGGAGCTTCGCCGGGTCCCTGTGCTGGAGGAAGAGGCCGACGGCCGTGTCGATGTCGGTGTGCCACTTGTTGTTCGCCGTCACGCCGTGCCAGAACGAGCCCGCGAGCTTGATCCCCGGCTTGTTCCACTCGGTGATGGCGTACTCCAGGTACCCCTTGTAGAGCGACTTGTCGCCGTCGGTGCGCGCCGGGATCGAGCCCTTCTTCGGGTTGAACGCGTCCTGGCCCTCCTTGCTGGAGACCGTCTTCAGCCAGGCGAGCGCGCCCCGGCGGTGGGGCGCGTTCTCGGGCAGGGTGAAGCTGTCCGACAGCCACATGTAGGTGCCGTCGGTGCCGGGCGCGGGCGCGTAGTCGAAGTCCGTGCCCTGCTTCTTCGCCAGCCCGTTCGGCGCCGGGTTCACGAAGTAGCCGTACGCCCAGTCGCCCATGATGTTGAACGCGGCGCGCCCGTCCACGACGGCCTTCGCGGCGCCCTGCCAGTCGGTCGACGCGGCCTCCGCCGTCGTGTACTTCATGATCTCGGCGAAGTCGTCGAGGGCGGCGCCGACCTGCGGGGTGTTCCAGTTCGCGCCCGGCCGCCACAGCGCGTTGTACGCCTCGGTGCCGAGCGAGCCGAGCAGGACGTTCTCCAGCAGGTGGTCGGCCGTCCACTGGGCGCCGAGCGACAGCGGCACCTTGTCGGTCTCGGCGTCGACCGCCTTCAGCGCCGCGATGAACGCGTCGATCGTCTCCGGCGGCCCGTCGACCCCGGCGTCCTCGAGAACGCCCGGGTTGTACCAGAGGACGTTGGACCGGTGAACGTTCACCGGCACCGAGTAGATGCCGCCCTTGTAGGTGATCTGGTCGAGGAGCTGCTTCGGGTAGACGTCCCGCAGGCCGTGCTCGTCGTAGAAGTCGTCGAGCGGCTCGATCTGCCCGGCCTTGATGTAGTCGAGCAGCTCGGCGCCCGCGTGGCCCTGGAACGAGTCCGGCGGCTTGCGGTTCTGGAGCCGGCTCGACAGCACCGCCTTGGCCTGCGTGCCCGACCCTCCGGCGATGGCCGCGTTGACGAACGTCGTGCCCGGGTTCTGCTTCTCGAAGAGGGCCTGCAGCGCGGTGAGCCCCTCGGCCTCGCCGGGCCCCGTCCACCACGAGAAGACCTCGACCTCCGAGCCGTCGTCCGAACCGCCGTCGCCGCCGCAGCCCGCGAGGGCCAGCACGGCGGCCAGCGCGGCCGCGGCGAACGACGTCGTCCGGCCCCGGCCGGCGGCGTTCCTTCGAGTACGTCCGAACATCGCCCGTCCCTTCGGTCGCCCGAAAAAACAAGCGTCTGCTCGGTGATCAACACCGTCAACACCCGTACGGAACAGTGACCGCGCGGTTAGACCGGCCGGTACGGGCGGCGGGTCACCAGCCCACGGCGGGCGGCAGCGGCGCCGCCCCCGCGTCCGGCCAGTCGAGCGGCGCGCCCAGCGGCGCCAGCTCGGCCATCTGCAGCCGGTACCACGGCGAGGACTCCGGACGCCCCGTCAGTTCCAGGCAGCGTTCCCACGGCCACCACTCCGCCGCCTCGACCTCCTCGGGGTTGCGCGCGACGGCCCCGCCCGGCGCGACCGTCGCCCGCACCACCGGGCACCGCTCGTGCTCGACCGTCCCGTCCTCGGCGACCGCCCGGTACCGGAACCCCGGCAGGACGGACGTCAGCGACGCGCCCGCGATGCCCAGCTCGTCCCGCAGCCTGCGCCGTACCGCGTCCCGCAGCTTCTCGCCGGGGGCCGGGTGCCCGCAGCAGCTCCCCGTCCACACCCCCGGGAACGTCCGCTTGCCGAGTGCGCGCCGAGTGATCAGCACGCGACCGTCCGTGTCCACCACATAGCATGAAAAAGCCAGGTGGTAGGGGGTGTCGCTATGGTGGCTCGCGGCCTTCGGGGCCGTGCCCACGGCCTCGTCGTCCGCGTTGAGTAGTACGATCTCTTCCTCGACCATGGCTTCTTCCTACCCCATCCCCCTCACGGGGAAAGGCCGTTCGTGCCGGTGACCTCACCATTGGTGAGCGGTTTCGCACCCGCGGGGGAGAGTCCCTCCGGCACGTCCCGATCGAACCGGGATTAGACTCGGAACGGCCCGAGCCAGGGGAGCCCGTCGTCCCCCATGAGGAGTTGAATCGCGTGAGCCTGCTGGAGTCGATCAAGGACCCCGACGACCTCAAGCGACTGGACGCCGCTCAGCTGTCTCGGCTCGCGGAGGAGATCCGCGAGTTCCTCGTCCACGCGGTGTCCAAGACCGGCGGTCACCTCGGCCCGAACCTCGGCGCCGTCGAACTGACGATCGCGCTGCACCGGGTCTTCGACTCGCCCAAGGACAAGATCCTCTTCGACACGGGCCACCAGGCCTACGTCCACAAGATCCTCACGGGCCGGCGGGACTTCGAGAGGCTCCGCCGCCGCGGCGGCCTCTCCGGCTACCCGAGCGCCGCCGAGTCCGAGCACGACGTCATCGAGAACTCGCACGCCTCCACCGCCCTCTCCTACGCCGACGGGCTCGCCAAGGCGTTCCAGCTCCGCGGCGAGGACGACCGCGCCGTCGTCGCCGTCGTCGGCGACGGCGCCCTCACCGGCGGCATGTGCTGGGAGGCGCTCAACAACATCGCCGGCGCCGCCGACCGCCCGGTCATCATCGTCGTCAACGACAACGGCCGGTCCTACTCGCCCACCATCGGCGGCCTCGCCGGGCACCTCGCCGACCTGCGCGTCACGCAGGGCTACGAGCAGGCGCTCGACCTCATCAAGAAGACGGTGCCGCGCGCCCCCGTCGTCGGGAGCATGGCCTACGAGACCCTGCACGGCATCAAGAAGGGCCTCAAGGACGTCCTGCAGCCGCAGGCCATGTTCGAGGACCTCGGCATGAAGTACGTCGGCCCCATCGACGGGCACGACGAGGACGCCGTCGAGAAGGCCCTCCGCCGCGCCCGCGGCTTCGGCCGCCCGGTCATCGTGCACTGCATCACCACGAAGGGCCGCGGCTACGCGCCCGCCGAGAACGACACCGAGGACTGCATGCACGGCGGCGGGGCGTTCGACCCCGAGACCGGCAAGTTCCTGCCCAAGAAGGGCGGCACCGCCTGGACCAAGGTGTTCGGCGAGGAGATGGTCGCGATCGGCCGCGAGCGCCGCGACGTCGTCGCGATCACCGCCGCGATGCTGTACCCGACGGGCCTCGCGCCGTTCGCCGAGGCGTTCCCCGACCGCGTCTACGACGTCGGGATCGCCGAGCAGCACGCCGTCACGTCCGCGACCGGCCTCGCCATGGGCGGGATGCACCCGGTCGTCGCCGTGTACGCCACGTTCCTCAACCGCGCGTTCGACCAGGTCCTGATGGACACGGCCCTGCACCGGCAGCCCGTCACGTTCGCGCTGGACCGGTCCGGCGTGACCGGTGACGACGGCGCCAGCCACAACGGCATGTGGGACATGTCGATCCTCCAGCTCGTCCCGGGCCTGCGCATGGCCGTCCCCCGCGACGGCGCGCGCCTCCGCGAGCTCCTCCGCGAGTGCGTCGCCGTCTCCGACGGCCCCACCGCGATCCGCTACCCGAAGGGCCCCGCCGCCGAGGACGTCGAGGCCGTCGACAAGGCCGGCGACATGGACGTCCTCGCCCGCCACGACGGCTCCAACGGCACCCGCGTCCTCCTCGTCGCCGTCGGCTCGATGGCCACGCCCGCGCTGGAGGCCGCGAGCCTCATCGCCGCGCAGGGCATCGGCGTCACGGTCGTCGACCCCCGGTGGGTCAAGCCCCTCGACCCCGCCCTGCTCGACCTCGCCCGCGACCACACGCTCGTCGCCGTCGCCGAGGACAACGGCCGCACCGGCGCCGTCGGCGACGCCGTGGCCCGCCTCCTGCGCGACGCCGAGGTGGACGTGCCCGTCCGCACGTTCGGCATCCCGCAGGAGTTCCTCGACCACGCGTCCCGCGGCGAGATCCTCGCCGACATCGGCCTCACCCCGCAGGCCCTCGCCCGCGACATCACCGAATCGGTGGCCCGCATCTCCTCCCTCGAGGACCACGAGCACGCCCCCACCACCGACTGACCCCGGCTCGCCGCATCGCCGGCTTCCGGCCGCCCGCCGCCCCTGCGCGCCCTCCGGCGCGCGGTGGCGTGTCCCGGGGCCCGGCCCGTGGGCTCTCGGGCCGGTCAGCCGCCTTCGGCGGACAGGAGCTGCCAGAAGTGGCGGACGGACGCGGCCGCGGTGCCCAGCTCGCGGCCCGCGTACGTCCAGCGGCCGCGCAGCATCCACAGGCGGCCGGCGCCGTCCTGGACGTAGACCTGCAGCGGGAAGCAGGCGTCGTGGGCGCGGATGACGCCCGCGTGGTCGACCGCCGGGCGCAGGTCGGGGGCGCCCTCGCAGCGGACGCCCATGACGGACGTGCGGGGGTCCTGGCGGAGGAGCCCCCGCGTCAGGTCATGCACGAGCACGGACACGTAGTCGGGACCTAGCCACCTCAGGTCGGGCACAGACTCGGGTGGGGGGAACCCGTACAGTTCTGGACCGCCGGTCACAGGCGGCACGGTAGCGTCCCCGTCACACTCCCGTCACTACCCGGCGGGCGGTTTGTTGCGGCAGGCGGACGTCATCGCCTCCCAGCGGCCGAGCTTGACGCGATCGCCGCGGTCGAGGGAACGCGCGAGGGCGACCTCCGCGGCGTCCAGGTTCAGCCAGTCGGCGTACGTGACGACGGGCAGCCCGCGGGACTCCAGGAGCTCCTCGACGGTGTGCTCGGGCGGCACGCGGTCGGCGGGCAGGTCCGCGAGGAGGTTGCGGACGGTCTCGGCGGCGTCGGACTTGTTCGTGCCGACGACGCCGGTCGGGCCGCGCTTGATCCAGCCGGTGACGTACTCGCGGGGCACCCGCGCGCCGTCCGGGCCGAGGATCCGCCCGCCGTCGTTGGGGACGACGTAGGAGCGTTCGTCGAACGGGACGCCGTCCAGCGGGACGCTCTTGTAGCCGACCGAGCGCAGCACCATGCCGACGGGCAGGGTCTCGTGCTCGCCCGTCCCGGTGACGCGGCCGTTCTCGTCGAGGCGGGTCCTCTCGAGCTTGAGGCCCTCGACGCGGTCGGTGCCGAGGATCTCGACGGGGGCCCGCCAGAACCGGACGTCGATGCGGCGGGGCCGCTCGGGGGGCTCGGCCGTCCAGGCGTTGAGCACCTTGACGTTGCCGCGGACCTTGCGGTCGCTCTCGGCGAGTTCGGCGCTCGCGGGGTCGAGGTCCATGTCGGCGGGGTCGACGTGGACGCCGGCGTTGGCGAGCTCGCCGAGTTCGCGGGCCTCCTTGGTGGTGAACTTCGCCTGCGCGGGGCCCCGCCGGCCGATCATGTGGACGCGGCGGACGCGGCTGCGGGAGAGGGCCTCGATCACGTGCTCGGGGACGTCGGTGGAGCGCAGCTCGTCCGACGTCTTGGCGAGGATGCGCACGACGTCGACGGCGACGTTCCCGACGCCGACGACCGCGACCTCCTCGACGGACAGGTCGAACTCGTGGTCGGCGGCGTCGGGGTGGCCGCAGTACCAGTTGACGAAGTCGGTGGCGGCGACGCTGCCGGGCAGGTCCTCGCCGGGGATCCGCAGCCGCCGGTCGACCATCGCGCCGGTCGCGTAGACGACGGCGTCGTAGCAGCCGAGCAGGTCGGCGCGGGTGATGTCGCGGCCCAGCTCGACGCAGCCGAAGAACCGGACGGCCGGGTTCTCCAGCACCCGCTGGAGGTATCCGGCGATCGACTTGATCGAGGTGTGGTCGGGGGCGACCCCGTAGCGGACGAGCCCGTAGGGCGTCGGCAGCCGGTCGAACACGTCGACCCGGACGTCGCCGTCGGCCTGTTTCACCAGAGCCTCGGCGGCGTAGATCCCCGCAGGGCCGGACCCGATCACCGCGACTCGCACAGGAGAAGCCATGCGGGCCATTGTGCACACCGTCTCATTCATTGAACACCGTGAGTCCGGTCACTCGCGCGCGCGAGGCGGCTGTGCCGGCGTCCGTAGACGAAGTAGACGACGATGCCGATCGCCATCCACGCCAGGAACCGGTACCACGTCTCCAGCGGCAGGTTGATCATCACGAACAGGCAGCCGAGCACCGACAGGACCGGGACGAGCGGGACGAGCGGCGTCCGGAACGCGCGCGGCAGGTCGGGGCGCGTGCGGCGCAGGATCGGGACGCTCAGCGAGACGACGACGAACGCGAACAGGGTCCCGATGTTGACGAGGGTCGCCAGTTCGGTGAGCGGGATGAAGCCCGCGATGGCGGCGGCGAGGCCGCCCATCAGGATCGTCGAGCGGTACGGGGTCTGGAACCGCGGGTGCACGCTGGACAGGAACGGGGGCAGCAGCCCGTCGCGGCTCATCGAGAAGAACACCCGGCTCTGCCCGAGCAGCAGGATGAGCACGACGGACGTGAGCCCGACGACCGCGCCGACGTTGATGATCGTGGCGAACACGGGCGCGCCGACGTACTCGAACGCGTGGGAGAGCGGCGCGTCGACGTTCAGCTGCGTGTAGTTCTGCATGCCGACGACGACGGCGGAGACGGCCGCGTACAGGATCGCGGTGATGACGAGGGACCCGATGAGCCCGATCGGCAGGTCCCGCTGCGGGCGGCGGGCCTCCTCGGCGGTGGTCGCGACGATGTCGAACCCGATGTAGGCGAAGAAGACGACGGCGATGGCGGAGATGATGCCGAGCCAGCCGAAGTTGACCGGGGTGATGCCGAAGATCACCTGCATCAGCGGGGCGTCCACGCCCGACGCCTCGGGGGTCGACTGCGACGGCGGGATGAACGGGTCGTAGTTGTCGCCCTTGATGTAGAACAGCCCGGCGAAGATCACCAGCAGCACGATCGTCACCTTGATGGCGACGACCACGGCGTTGACCCGCGACGACACCTTGATGCCGAGGACGAGCAGCACGGTGACGGCGAGGACGAGCCCGATGGCGGGGACGTTCACGACGCCGCCCTCGCCCGGCGGCGCGGCGATCGACTCGGGGACGTGGACGCCGATGTCGCTCAGCAGCGACGCGAAGTAGCCGGACCAGCCGACCGAGACGACGGCGGCGGCGAGCGTCAGCTCGAGGATGAGGTCCCAGCCGATGATCCACGCGGGGAACTCGCCGAGGGTGGCGTAGGAGAACGTGTAGGCGGAGCCGGCGACCGGGACGGTCGAGGAGAACTCGGCGTAGCAGAGCGCGGCGAGCCCGCACACGACGGCGGCGAAGATGAAGGAGAGCGCGACCGCGGGACCGGCGTTGTTGCGCGCCACCACGCCGGTGAGGACGAAGATGCCGGTGCCGATGATGACACCGACACCGAACACCACCAGGTCGAGGGCCGACAGGCCCCGCCGGAGCCGGTGCTCCGGATCCTCGGTGTCGCGGATCGACTGCTCGACCGACTTCTTGCGCAGCAGGCTCATGCTCGGCTCCCGGGGCGGTCCGATCGTCGCCCGGGGCTATGCCCGCTCGAACGCGAATTATGATCAGCCGAAACCAGAGCGTGTCCGTGAAGTGGTGGAATGCCGGAGAAGAGGCGCCCCGAAACGTGTTCGGGACGCCTCTTCCCGTGATTTCCCGCGATCCGTCGCGTCCCCGGCCCCACCGGGACGGGACGCGCGGGAGCCCGGTCAGCCGGGCAGCGAGGCCACGCCCGGCTCGAGGAACCGGCGCCCGGTGACCCGCTCGGAGACGCCCGCGCGGTCGAGGTACGGGGTGATGCCGCCGAGGTGGAACGGCCAGCCCGCGCCGAGGATCATGCACAGGTCGATGTCCTCGGGCGCCGCGACGACCCCCTCGTCCAGCATGATCCGGATCTCGTCGGCCAGCGCGTCCAGCGCCCGCGCGAGGACCTGCTCCTCGGTGGACGGCGACGTGCCGCCCGCGAAGATCTCCACGACCTCGGGGTCGAGCGTGAAGTCCGGCCGGTACACGCCGGACTTGCCGGCCGCGACCATCTTCGCGAGGTTGTCCGAGAGCGGGAAGCGGTCCGGGAACGCGGCGTGCAGCGTCTCGTTGACGTGCAGCGCGATCGCCGGGCCGACGAGCCCCATCAGGACGAACGGCGGCATCGGCAGCCCGAGCGGCGCGGCGGCCCGCTCGGCCACCTCGATCGGGGTGCCCTCGTCCACCGCCCGGACGATCTCGGCGAGCAGCCGCAGCAGGACGCGGTTGACCACGAACGCCGGGGCGTCCTTCACCAGCACGCACGACTTCTTCAGCTGCTTGCCGGTCGCGAACGCGGTGGCGAGCGCCGCGTCGTCCGTCCGGTCGCCCCGGACGATCTCCAGCAGCGGCAGCACGGCGACCGGGTTGAAGAAGTGGAAGCCGACGACCCGCTCCGGGTGCTTCAGCTTCGACGCCATCTCCGTCACCGACAGCGACGAGGTGTTGGTCGCGAGCACGCACTCGGGGGACACGTGGTCCTCCAGCTCGGCGAACACCTTCTGCTTGACCGACATCTCCTCGAACACCGCCTCGATGACGAAGTCGGCGTCGGCGAAGGCGTCCTTGGTGAGCGACCCGGTGATCAGCGACTTGAGGCGGTTCGCCTTGTCGGGGGAGACGCGGCCCTTGCCGAGCAGCTTGTCGATCTCCCCGTGCGCGTACCCGACGCCCTTGTCCAGGCGGCCCTGGTCGAGGTCGGTCAGCACGACCGGGACCTCCAGGCGGCGCGCGAACAGCAGCGCGAGCTGCGAGGCCATCAGCCCGGCGCCGACCACGCCGACCTTCGTGACCGTGCGGGCGAGCGACTTGTCCGGCGCCCCGGCGGGCCGCTTCGCGCGCTTCTGCGTCAGATCGAACGCGTACAGCCCGGCGCGCAGCTCGTCGCTCATGATGAGGTCGGCGAGCGCCTCGTCCTCGGCGGCGAAGCCCTCGTCGCGCGTCCGGTCCTTGGCGGCGGCGACCAGGTCGAGCGCCCGGGTGAACGACGGGGCCGCGCCGTGCAGCTTGCCCTCGAGGTTCCAGCGGGCGCCCGCGATCGCGTCGTCCCACGCCTTGCCCGTGTCGACCGCGGGCCGCTCGACGACGACGTCGCCGTTCAGCACCCGGGCCGTCCAGGCCAGCGACTCCTCCAGGAAGTCGGCCGAGTCGAAGATCGCGTCCGCGATGCCCAGCTCGAACGCCTGCTTCGCCTTGAGCATCCGGTTCTGCGCGAGCGGGTTGTCGATGACGACCTTGAGCGCGTTCTCCGCGCCGATCAGGTTCGGCAGCAGGTACGTGCCGCCCCAGCCCGGCACCAGGCCGAGGAACGCCTCGGGCAGCGCGAACGCCGGGACGCCCGCCGAGATCGTCCGGTACGTGCAGTGCAGGCCGATCTCGACGCCGCCGCCCATCGCCGCGCCGTTGTAGTAGGCGAACGAGGGCACGTCCAGCTCGCCGAGCCGCCGGAACACGTCGTGGCCGAGCTTGCCGATCGCCAGCGCGTCCTCGCGGCTCCCGATGAGCGGGACGCCCTTGAGGTCGGCGCCGACCGCGAAGATGAACGGCTTGCCGGTGACGCCGACGGCCGCGATGTCGTCCCGTGCCGCGACCGCGTCGATGGCCGCGTCCAGCTCGGCGAGGCCGTTCGGGCCGAACGTGTTCGGCTTGGTGTGGTCGTGCCCGTTGTCGAGCGTGATCAGCGCGAGGGTGCCCGCGCCGTGCGGGAGCGTCACGTCGCGGACGCGCGCGTGCGTGACGACCTCGTCCTTGAAGATGTCCTTGATGTTCGCGCTCACTTGGCGCCCTCCCAACCGGCGTTCTCCCAGAGGACGGTTCCGCCCATGCCCATGCCCACGCACATCGTCGTCAGCCCGTAGCGGACGTCCGTGCGCTCCTCGAAGAGCCGCGCGAGCTGGTTCATCAGCCGGACGCCGGACGACGCCAGCGGGTGGCCGAGGGCGATCGCGCCGCCCCACGGGTTCACCCGCGGGTCGTCGTCGGCGATCTTGAAGTGCTCCAGGAACGCGAGCACCTGCACGGCGAACGCCTCGTTGATCTCGATGAGGCCGATGTCGTCCATGGTCATCGAGTTGCGGGCCAGCAGCCGCTCGGTCGCCGGCACGGGCCCGACGCCCATCACCTCGGGCTCCACGCCCGCGAACGAGAAGTCGACCAGCCGCATCCGCGGCGTCAGGCCCAGCTCCCGGGCGACGTCCTCGGCGGCCAGCAGGCACGCGGTCGCGCCGTCGTTCAGCCCGGCCGCGTTGCCCGCCGTCACGTTGCCGTGCACGCGGAACGGCGTCTTCAGCCCGGCGAGGCTCTCCAGCGTGGTGCCGGGGCGCGGCGGCTCGTCCGCCGTCGCCAGTCCCCAGCCGTGCTCCGCCGACCGGACGGCCGTCGGCACCAGGTCGGGCTGGATCTTCCCGGCCTCGTACGCCGCGGCGACCTTCCGCTGGCTGCGCACCGCGTAGGCGTCCGCGCGCTCCTTGGTGATCTGCGGGTACCGGTCGTGCAGGTTCTCCGCGGTCGAGCCCATCACCAGGGCGGACGGGTCGACGAGCTTGTCGGCGAGGAACCGCGGGTTCGGGTCGACGCCCTCGCCCATCGGGTGCCGGCCCATGTGCTCGACGCCGCCCGCGATCACGACGTCGTAGGAGCCGAACGAGATGCCCGCGCCGGACGTCGTCACGGCGGTCATCGCGCCCGCGCACATCCGGTCGATGGCGTAACCCGGGACGCTCTTGGGCAGCCCGGCCAGCACGGCGGCGGACCGCCCGATGGTCAGGCCCTGGTCGCCGGTCTGGGTGGTGGCGGCGATCGCGACCTCGTCCACCCGCTCCGGCGGCAGGGACGGGTTGCGGCGCAGCAGCTCGCGGATCGCGCGGACGACCAGGTCGTCCGCCCGGGTCTCCGCGTACAGGCCCTTGGGGCCGGCCTTGCCGAACGGCGTGCGTACGCCGTCGACGAACACGACGTCGCGTGCGGTACGAGGCACGGGTGCGTCCTCCCTGGTCTGGGCTCGGTGGTCGCACCCAATGCTACTCGTCAGTAACTACTGATCCGGGTGGCCGGCGCCGGGGCCGCCGGCGCCCGCTCCCGGGCGTCCAGCGCCGCCAGCACCCCGGCCGCCAGCACGGCCCCGAGCACGATGCCGATCACTATCACCTGGAGACGTATCCGCAGGACGAGCCCTTGACACTCGTCCCGCACCCGCTCCCGCAACCACCCCCGCAGCGCGCCCGGCGGCGGCACCTCCGCCGCGTCCCGCAGCGCCAGCAGCACCGACCGGACGGCCAGGACCGCCCGCTCGTGGTCGCCGAGCAGCTCCTCGGCGTACGCGATCAGCTCCGGTCCGTGGAGGTCGTAGACGCGGCCGACCGCCCCGGGCCGCCGCGCGCGCAGCGCCCGCACCAGCCGCGCGTCCTCCACCGGATGACTCGTATGCATGGACACGCCCGGATTATCGGCACCCGGACGCCCCCACCGGTGCGCCCCAGCGCACACGCCGACCACCCCGGTTTGTCAACGGGGTGACAACGCGGGCGGCCACGGGTGCGCACACCTACTCGTCCACCCACAACACCGCCCCACCCTCACGTCGCGGACGCCGTCGGCGGCCGAAGAGCTCATCCGCCGCCCGCCTCAGCGCCCTCGGAACGCCGCCTCGGGGCCGGTGAGCGACTCGGCCAGGCGGTCCGCGTATTCCGTGAGCCGCTCCAGCCACGGGCCGCCGCGAGAGATCCCGAAGCCGTGGCGGCGGCCGTGGAACGCCGCCTGGACGGCGTGGAGCTGCGCCCAGCGCCGGACGCGATCCCGATCGAGCTCCGCGGCCTCGGCGAAGACGTCCAGGAACCGGCGCACGGCCCGGTGGGGATCGTCCGCCCCCAGCAGCGCCAGCGCGCGCGCCTTGAGCAGCGTGCCGCCGTCGTAGGCCGGGTCGCCCACGACGCCCTTGGGATCGACGGCCAGCCACGGCTCCCGCTCGGCGCGCAGGATGTTCCCCGCGTGCAGATCGCCGTGGACGATCGTCTCCGGCTGGTCGCGCGCCAGCTCCCGGACGGTCGCGACCGCGGCGTCCACGACCGCGCGCGGCATCGTGTGCGGCAGCTCCGCGGCGTCCACGCGGAGCCGGGCCGCCCACTCCTCCGCCCGGTCGCGCAGCCGCGGCAGGCCGGGCCGCGCCGGGACGGCCAGCCGCCGCGCGAGCCGCCCCGCGACCGCCGCGACCTCGTCGCCGTCCTCGACCTCCGCGAGCGTCGACGCCCGGGCCCGTTCGAGCAGCATCGCGAACCGTCCGTCGTCGCGTGCGCGCAGTAGCACCGCGCCCCGGCCGCCCCACGCCGCGAGCGCGTCCGGCTCGTGCACGTTGCCGGGGTGGGGGAAGGACACCTTCAGCACCCCGGTCCCCGCGGGCCGCTTCACAGGGACGATCACCGCGACGCGCCCGTGCGTCACCGCGCCGTCCGGCACGCAGTCCCAGCTCTCCAGCAGCTCCCCGACGATCCCGGGCAGGTCGGCGAGCCACGCCGCCCCGACCGGCCCCTCCCGTTCGACCGTGCCCCGCGCGAAAACGTCCGGTACCTCGATCATCCGAGCACCCTACGCGGCTCCGGTCGTCACGTGGCCGCCGTCTGGGCAGGTCGCTTCGGCGGGAAGGGCGCCTCCCGGGCGGGACGAGCGCCGAGGGCGCGGCGGGGGCGTGGCGACGGTGGTGCTGGCCACGTCGTGACGAGTCGGGGCATGATTGGATCTCTGACGACGTCCCGCCCCCGGGGGAGGTGTCCCGACAGCCATGCCCGTGCCAGGCCCCCTTCGCAAGACCTGCCGCGACTTCCTGGGAATCGACGGGGAGATCCGCTACATCTTCCCCGCGCAGAGTTACGGCGGCGGCGCCGGTTTCATCTTCGTGATCACCGACGACCGCATCTCGGTGATCACCACGGGCGCGCTGAGCCGCACCAAGCCGAAGAGCGTGTGGGGCGGCTACCCGCGCGGGACCCGGATCGGGCCCGTCGAGACGGGCAACGGCGCGTCGTTCGTGTTCGCCGGGGGCCAGTTCGAGATCGACGACGAGTACATCGCCGTCATCAACGCGGCCGACGCCGAGATCTTCGACCGCGACAGCCTGCCCCGCGACCCCCTCCCCGACCTGTAGCGGCCCCTCCCGGCGGACGGGAGGGGCCCGGCCGGCCTACACGTCGCCTTTGGTCTCCAGGCGCAGGAACGCGCGCGCGATCGGCTGCGCGGTGAGCGCCGCCTGCCAGCGGCGCGCCCCCAGCCGCCGCAGCTCCGCGCCGATCACCGACGCGGACGGCTCGTCCGGCGGCGTCCACGCCAGGCGCCGGACGATGTCGGGCTGCAGCAGGTTCTCCGCCGGCATCGAGTGCTCCTCGGCGAGCGCGGCGACGACGGCGCGCGCGGCGGTGAGCCGCTTCGCGGCCTCGGGGTCGCGGTCGGCCCAGCGGTGCGCGGGCGGGGGGCCCTCGCCGGGGACGCTCGCGGCGGGCAGCCGCCGGTCGGGCAGCTCCCGGGCGCGCGTCACGGCGCGCAGCCACGCCGACTGGTGCCGCCGGGCGGCGCGGCCCCGCATCGTCGGGAGGGCCTGCAGGTCGGCGAGCGTCTGCGGGGCCTGCTGCGCGAGCTCCACGATGGCGGCGTCCTGCAGCACCCGGCCGGGGGACAGGTCCCGCTCCCGGGCGATCTTGTCGCGCATCTCCCACACGGACCGGACGATCGCGAGCGCGCGCCGGTTGCGGATCCGGTGGATCCCCGACGTGCGCCGCCACGGGTCGGCGCGCGGCGGCTTCGGCGGCGTCGCGAGGATCGCCTCGAACTCCTCCAGCGCCCACTCGAGCTTCCCGGCCGCCGCGAGCTCGTCGTGCAGGGCGTCGCGCAGCTCGACGAGCAGCTCGACGTCCAGTGCCGCGTAGCGCAGCCAGTCCTCGGGGAGGGGGCGGCTGGACCAGTCGGCCGCCGAGTACCCCTTCTCCAACTGGAAGCCGAGCACGTTCTCGACCATCGAGCCGAGCCCGACCCGCGGGTAGCCGAGCAGGCGCCCCGCCAGCTCGGTGTCGAACAGCCGCCGGGGGACGAGCCCGACCCCGGCGAGGCACGGCAGGTCCTGGTTGGCGGCGTGCAGGACGATCTCGGCGTCGGCGAGCGCCGCGTCCAGCCCGGACAGGTCGGGGCAGGCGACCGGGTCGATCAGTGCGGTGCCCGCCCCGGCCCGCCGCAGCTGGACCAGGTAGGCGCGCTGCCCGTACCGGTAGCCGGACGCGCGTTCCGCGTCCACCGCGACCGGGCCGTGCCCGGCGGCGAACGCGGCGATGACGCGTTCCAGCGCGGCGGCGTCCGCGACGACGGGCGGCACGCCCTCCCGCGGCTCCAGCAGCGGGACGGCCGCCGGCCGGTCTTCGGGGGTCCCGTTCGACGCGCCGCCCGCGCCCGTCCCGGCACCGGACGTTCCGGCGGACGCGTCGATGGCGGGCGGGTCGCCCCCGGTGGGGTCTGGAACGCTCCCGGCCGCCTCCCGCGCGCCGGAACCCCCTTCGGGGCCGGTGGCGCGCGTCTCGGACATTCCCACGATTCCCGTGTTCTCCCCCGCCGCCTCGGTTTCGGACGCTGTGCTCACGCCCCCTACCGTACGTCGCTCAGCCGCGTCCGCCGCCGGGCCCGCCCGGCAGCGCGGCGACTCCGGTGGGCGGCAGGCCCGCCGTGGTGCACATCACCTCGATCCACGCGGCGACGTGACCGGCGACGTCCTCGCCGGTCGGGGACCACGAGGCGCGCAGTTCCAGTTCGGTGGTGGACGGCTCGCCCCGCTTGTCGCCGAAGCTCTCGGAGACCGCACGGGTGACCGTCCCGGACACGCCCGCGTAGCCGGCGGGTTCGAGCGCCTCGAGCAGCCAGTCCCACGCGACGGAACCGATCAGCTCGTCCGCGGCGATGTCGGGCTCGAGGTCGGCGCGGATGTAGGCGACGACGCGGAACCCGTTCGTCCACCCGTCCTGGCCCGCCGGGTCGTACAGCACGATCAGCCGCCCGGTGGCGACCTCGGTGTCGTCGTCGCGGTAGATGCTGCCGGACAGCGCCGCCGCGTACGGCGCGAGCCGCTGCGGGGCCGGCATGTCCTCCAGGTCCAGTTCGGGGCGGACGGCCGGGCCCTCGAGGATCTCGCGGAACGTGTCGAGGACCCGCTCGAATGCGGGCGGCGTCATGGGCGCACCGGCCGGGGCGTGCGGGCGGGGCTCGGGCCGGTGCCGCAGGGGCGGGCGGCCGCCGCGTGCGGCGGCGGGCGCAGATGGAGGGGGAACAGGCACAGCACAGGTTGTTTCGTTTCGGGGGCCGGGCCGTTCAGGCCACGGCCCGCGTGGAGGCGCCGCCGGACGCGCGGGCGGTGCGGCGGGCGGACGGGCGGGAGGGGAAGGCGCCGCGCACCGGATCGGGGGCCGGGTCGGGGCCGACCAGGACGGCCGAGCCGCAGTCGACGCAGGCGCGCTCCGGGCAATCGGGACCGTGCCCGTCGGGGCACGGCGGCTGCTCGAACATACGTTCATCACCGCAGGTGGAGCAGTACAAGGGGGAACCTCCCTCACCTATGACACGGGTCACGTTGGCACGAGCCGCCGACAGAATGCGGGACTTCGCTCGGCGTGTCCGGAACTTCATGCGCGCCCGGCGTGCGCGCGGCGCCGCGCCGGGACTCTACGCGGTCCGCCGGAGTGCGGGGTCGGTGCGTGACCGCGCGGGTTTCGTGGGACCATCTCAGACGTGGTTGCCAACGAGAGCCCGTTCCTGCGGGCCTGCCGCCGCCTGCCCGTCCCGCACACGCCCGTGTGGTTCATGCGGCAGGCGGGACGGTCGCTGCCCGAGTACCTGCGGCTGCGCGAGGGCGTGCCGATGCTGGAGTCCTGCACCCGGCCGGAGATGATCGTCGAGATCACGATGCAGCCCGTGCGCCGGTACGCCGTGGACGCCGCGATCTTCTTCAGCGACATCATGGTGCCGCTCAAGGCGATCGGCGTCGACCTCGACATCAAGCCCGGCGTCGGCCCCGTGATCGCCGAGCCGATCCGGGACGCGGCGGGCCTCGACGCGCTCCGCCCGCTCGAACCGGACGACGTCCCGTACGTGACCGAGGCCGTCGAGGGACTCGTCGGCGAGCTGGGCGGCACGCCGCTGATCGGTTTCGCGGGCGGCCCGTTCACGCTCGCCTCGTACCTGATCGAGGGCGGCCCGTCCAAGAACCACGAGCGCACCAAGGCCATGATGTACGGCGAGCCCGAGCTGTGGTCCGCGCTCATGGAGCGGCTCTCCGACCTCACGATCGAGTTCCTGAGGCTCCAGGTCGCCGCCGGCGCGGGCGCCGTGCAGCTGTTCGACTCCTGGGTCGGCGCGGTCGCCGCGCAGGACTACCGCGCGTCGGTGCTGCCGCACACCCGCCGGATCTTCGCGGCGGTCGAGCCGCTCGGCGTCCCGCGCATCCACTTCGGCGTCGGCACCGGCGAGCTGCTCGGCCCGATGGGCGAGGCGGGCGCGGACGTCGTCGGCGTCGACTGGCGGGTGCCGCTGGACGAGGCCGTCGGCCGCGTCGAGCCCGGCAAGGCCCTGCAGGGCAACCTCGACCCCGCGATCCTGTTCGCCCCGTGGGAGACGATCGAGGAGCGCGCGCTCGACGTCCTCGCCCGCGGCCGCACGGCGGAGGGGCACATCTTCAACCTCGGGCACGGCGTGCCGCCGTCCGCCGACCCCGACGTGCTGGCCCGCCTCGCGGACCTGGTCCACGAGGCGAGCGCGGAGCGCACGTCCTGACGTCCGGCCGGGTCAGGGCTTCGGCCCCGTGCCGCCCGTGCCGTCGGGCGGCGCAGTCCCGGACGGCCCCGGCGGCGGGGCGCCCGGACCGGTCGCGCCGCCCGCCGCGGGCGCGAGACGTCCGCGCGGGTTCGTCCACCCCCGGAACCGCGCGCGCAGCCGGTGCCGGAGCAGGAAGACCGGGACGCCCAGCACCGCGAGCGCGGCCAGGAACGGCAGCAGCCAGCCGACCACGACGGCGACACCGCCGGCGAACGTGCTGAACGCGTCCCAGCCGTCCCGGAGGCCGCCGAGGAAGCCGCCCGTCTCCTCGGGCTCCTTCACCGGCTCCGCCTTGCCGACGAGGGTGACGGTGAGCGTCGCGTGGCCGATGCTCTCCTGCAGGGCCTTGTGCCGGGCCTGGAGCGCCTCCAGGTCCGACTCCCGCTCGGAGAGCTCGTCCTCGAGCTTCATGATCTCGTCGAGGGACTCGGCCCGCTCCAGCAGCTTGCGGAACGACGCGAGCGCGGCCTCCGCCGACCGGACGCGGCTCGCCACGTCGGCGACCTCGGCCGTGACGTCCTCCGTCTCCTGCGTCAGCGACAGCTTCTCGCCCAGCTCCGAGCCGAGCCGCGCCAGCAGGTCCGGGTAGCGGTCGGCGGGGATCCGGAGCACGATCTCGGCGCGCGGCGGGCTGCTGGTCGCCGACTCCCGCCCGACGTAGCCGCCCGCCGCCGCGGTGAGCTGCTTGGCCCGCCCCGCGGCCTTCTCCACGTCGTCCGCGCGCACCGTGAGCTCGGACGTGTAGATGACGGCGCGGGACGCGGACGGCGGCTTCGCGTCCGAACCGCGCGCGTCCGAACCCTGTGCGTCCGAACCGCGTGCGCCCTGCCCGCCGTCCTCCGCGCCCTTGCGGGCGCCCGGCTCCTCCCGCTGGGCGGCGCCGCCCTGCCGGGCCTCCTCGCCGCGGGCCGCGGCGGGCGCGTCGCTCTCCGCCCCGTCGCCCCCGGCCGAGCAGCCGGCGAGCAGCCCGGCCAGGAGTAGGATGACCAACACGAATGTCGCTTGCCTGACGCTTCTGGCGATCCGCATGCGGCTTGGACGGAGTGGCGCAGATCACCGTTCCGCGCGGCGAATCGCGATACGAGCACGAACCGGGTACGCGCGGGTCACGGCCGGCGCCCCCGCGCGGGCCGGCCGTGGCCGCTGTCGTCCGGCGGGCCGTCCCACCGGCCCGCCGATCCTCACCGGCCCCGGCGTCCACAGGCCCGGCCGGGGGCGCCGAAGATCCATGGATGCCAGTATTCACTGGCGCGGTCGCGTGTTCTTGTCATCCACGGCACAAAATCGGTCCGCAGGGGGGCCGCAGCGGGCGCCCCGGTGCGCGATCCGGCGGGGCATCTGGGAAGGTGGAGGCATGTCCACGTCCCATGCCGTCGTCATCGGAGGCGGCATCGCGGGCCTCGCCGCAGCACGCCTCCTCGCCCGCGCGGGCGTCCGGACGACCGTGCTCGAGGGCTCCCCCCGGATCGGCGGCAAGCTGCACGTCAGCGAGATCGCCGGGATCCCGGTCGACGAGGGCGCCGAGTCGATGCTGGCGCGCCGCCCCGAGGGGCTCGACCTCGTCCGCGACCTCGGCCGCGCGGACGACCTCGTGCACCCGGGCACCACGTCCTCGGGCATCCGCAGCCGCGGCGCGCTCCGCCCCATCCCGTCCGGCCAGGTGATGGGGGTCCCCTCCGACCTGAAGGCGCTCGCCGCCGCCCAGGTGCTGTCCCCGGCCGGGCTGGCCCGCGTGCCCCTCGACCGCGTGCTGCCCGAGACGCCGCTCGGCACCGACGTGTCCGTCGCCGGCTACATCGGCGCCCGCGTCGGCGGGGAGGTCGTCGACCGGCTCGTCGAGCCGCTGCTCGGCGGCGTCTACGCGGGCCGCGCCGAGCTGCTGTCGTTCGAGGCGACGATGCCGGCCGTCGCCGCCGCCGCCCGCTCCCACCGGTCGCTGATCGACGCGGTGCGCAGCGTCCGCGACGCCGCCCCGAAGGACCCCGGCCCCGTCTTCGCCACCCTCCCCGGCGGCCTCGGCACGCTGCCCGGGCTGGTCGCCGACGACCTGGCCGCCGCCGGCGGGACCGTCCGCACCGGCGCGATGGTCCGCGAACTGCGGCGCCGCCCGGACGGCTGGCGCCTCACGGTCGGGCCCGCCCGGGCGCCCGAGACGCTGGACGCCGACGCCGTGATCGTCGCGATCCCGGCCGCGCCCGCGTCCCGCCTGCTGGAGCCCGACGTGCCCGCCGCCGCGAGCACGCTCGCCGGCATCGAGTACGCGAGCATGGCCATCGTCACGCTCGCCTACCCCGTCACCGCGTTCCCCGAGTTCCCGGCGGGCAGCGGCTACCTCGTCCCGGCCGTGGAGAACGCGCACGGGGTGAAGGCCGTGACGTTCAGCTCCGTAAAATGGCCCCATCTGCGCGACCGCGATCCGGGCCTCGTCGCCGTGCGGTGCTCCCTCGGCCGGTTCGGCGAGGAGCACACCCTGCAGCGGACCGACGAGGAGCTGATCGCGGCGGCGACGGCGGAGCTCGCCGCGACCTGCGGCGCCTCCGACGTGCCCGCCGCCGCCCGGGTGACCCGCTGGGGCGGCGGCCTCCCGCAGTACAACGTCGGCCACGCCGACCGCGTGGCCCGGGTCCGCGCGGCGGTCGCCGCGCAGCCGGGACTGGCCGTCGCGGGCGCGGCCTACGACGGCCTCGGCGTCCCCGCGTGCCTCGCCACGGCGCGCGCGGCGGCCGACCGGGTCCTGGACCACCTGCGCAGTCGAGAAGGAGCAGCGACATGACCGAGTCCGCGGCGAAGCCGAAGGCACGCGACCTGAACAAGCAGATCCGCTACACCATGTGGTCGGTCTTCCGGGTGGCGCGCCCGGGCGAGATCGGCGAGAAGGACGCCGCCGAGGTGCAGGACCTCCTGGACCAGGCCGGCCGGAAGGACGTGACGACCCGCGGCCTCTACGACGTCGCCGGGCTCCGCGCCGACGCCGACTACATGTTCTGGTGGCACGCGCCGAGCTCCGACGACCTCCAGGAGGTCTACAGCCGGTTCCGCCGCACCTCCATGGGGCGCGCGAGCGAGCCCGTCTGGTCGCAGATGGCGCTGCACCGCCCCGCGGAGTTCAACAAGAGCCACATCCCCGCGTTCCTCGCCGACGAGGAGCCGCGCGCGTACGTGTGCGTGTACCCGTTCGTCCGGTCCTACGAGTGGTACCTGCTGCCGGACGAGGAGCGCCGCGGGATGCTCGCCGAGCACGGCAGGATGGCCCGCGACTACCCGGACGTCCGCGCGAACACGGTGTCGGCGTTCGCGCTCGGCGACTTCGAGTGGATGCTCGCCTTCGAGGCCGACGAACTGCACCGGATCGTCGACCTCATGCGGCACCTGCGCGGCGCGAAGGCCCGCCTGCACACGCGCGAGGAGATCCCGTTCTACACGGGCCGCCGCAAGCCCCTGGGCGAGCTGATCGCGTCCCTCCCGTAGGGGACCGTCAATAGCCGCCGCCGCCGAAGTCGCCGCCGCCGAAGTCGCCGCCGCCGAAGTCGCCGCCGTCGCCGTACCGCCGGTCGGCCGCGTCCGAGCCGGAGCCGTCGCCCCACCCTCTCGCGCGGAACGCCCGGCGCGAGAGGCACCCCCGCCTCGGCGCCGGATTCCGGAGGACCTCGCGCATCTTCGCGTCCGCGATCGCGGACGGGCCCCGCGCGGCGAGCCGGGCGACGTCCGGGGACGTCCCGTCGGGCGGGAAGCCGGGCAGGACGCCCCGCCGCGCGGCGTCCAGGACGGCCCGGCCCTCGCGTGTCGGCCGGAGGCGGCGCAGGACGCCCGCGCCGAGCAGCCCGCCGTCGATCAGCGCGTCGCAGACGTCCCAGACCGCGTCGGCCGCGGCGGCGTAGACGAGCAGGTCGGCCAGCGGAGTCCCGGCGGGCCGCACCTCCTTCAGCACCGCCGCCCGCACCGGTTCGGGCACCGGGTCGTCGGAGTCGTCCAGGGCCGCGTCCACGCGGCGGGTCACCCGGGACACCCGCACGCGCCCCCGCTCGTACAGCGCGAGCAGCGCCGTCTGCACCACCCGCTCCGCGCCGCCGGACAGGAACGCGATCTCGTAGGGATCGGGCATGACAACCCCCTCAGGGCGCGCCGTCGCCTCTTGGACGCACGGCCCGCGCCGGAGGTTGCCGGGAACCCGCCCGGCGGCGCCCGCCGGCGTTACTCGGCGGGCTCGAGGGTCAGCGAGATCGAGTTGATGCAGTAGCGGTCGTCGGTCGGGGTGTCATAGCCCTCCCCGTGGAACACGTGCCCGAGGTGCGAGTCGCACGCGGCGCACCGCACCTCGGTCCGGACCATGCCGAGGGACCGGTCCTCGCGCAGGACGACCGCGTCCGAGTCGGCCGGCGCGAAGAACGACGGCCAGCCGCAGTGGCTCTCGAACTTGGTCTCCGAACGGAACAGCTCGGTGCCGCAGGCGCGGCAGCGGTAGACGCCGACGGTCTTGGTGTCGGTGTACTCGCCGGTGAACGGCTTCTCGGTGCCCGCCTCGCGGAGCACGTGGTACTCCTCCGGCGACAGCTCGGCCCGCCACTCGTCCTCGCTCTTGCGGATCTTCTCCATGCCCTCGAACGTACCCGGCGCCTCCGGGGGAATGTCGCAGCGCTGGGTTAACGTGCACCTATGGCCTCGCCCTTCATCGAGATCCCGGTCGGGGATCGGCTCGTCAAGGTGTCCAATCCCGACAAGCCGTACTTCCCGGAGCACGGCTACACCAAGCGGCAACTGGTGGAGTACTACCTGGCCGTGGGGGAGGGGATCCTGCGCGCCACCCGCGACCGGCCGACGACGCTGGAACGCTGGCCCGCCGGGGTGTTCGAGGGCGCCAAGATGGCCACCCGCGAGGACTACGCGCGCGGGCAGGCCGGCATGGGCGCGGGCAAGTCCGACGCGTTCTACCAGAAGCGCATCCCCAAGGGCGCGCCCGACTGGGTGCCCACCGCCCGCATCAAGTTCCCCAGCGGCCGGTACGCCGACGAGGTGTGCCCGTCCGAGGTCGCCGTGATCGCCTGGGCCGCCAACCTCGGCACGCTGACGTTCCACCCCTGGCCCGTCCGCAAGGGCGACGTCGACCACCCCGACGAGCTGCGCATCGACCTCGACCCGCAGCCGGGCACCGGCTTCGCCGACGCCGTGCGGGTCGCGCTCGGCCCCGCCCGCGACCTGCTCGGCGAACTCGGCTACACCGGCTACGTCAAGACGTCCGGGAAGGCCGGCGTGCACATCTACGTGCGGATCGAGCCGCGCTGGACGTTCACCGAGGTGCGGCGGGCCGCGCTCGCGTTCGGCCGCGAGGTCGAACGGCGCGCCCCGGCCGAGGTCACGACCCGCTGGTGGAAGGAGGAACGCGGCGAGCAGATCTTCATCGACTTCAACCAGAACGCCCGCGACCGCACGATCGCCTCCGCCTACAGCGTCCGTCCCGCCCCGCACGCGCCCGTCTCGGCGCCCGTCACCTGGGACGAGCTCGCCGACGTCGACCCGCGCGACCTCACCATCGCGACGATGCCCGGCCGGTTCGCGAAGGTCGGCGACCTGCACGCCGCCATCGACGACGCCGCGTTCTCGCTGGAGCCGCTGCTCGAGATGGCCGACCGCGACGAGAACGACCACGGCCTCGGCGACATGCCGTACCCGCCGAACTATCCGAAGATGCCCGGCGAGCCCAAGCGCGTCCAGCCCAGCAAGGACACCGGCAACAAGTGAGGCCGCCGCCCCCCGGCCGGGGGAGCGGCGGCCCCGCTCTACGCGGTGAAGAGGCCGTCCGTCAGTGGAACCGGCGCTCCTGCACCGGCAGGTCCACCTCGGCCGGGCCGCGCCACGCCGACCTCGGCCGCGGGACGACCAGGTTCGCCGGGGCGTCCTCGTCCATCTCCACCACCGGGAACCGGACCGAGCTGGACGCCAGGTCCACGGTCACCGTCGCGCCCGTGGGCGTCTCGGTGTTGTAGTCGGCGTCCGTCCCGGCCAGGATCAGCCCCAGCCGGTGCCCCGTCTTCAGGACGTACTCCTGGCTCAGCGTCTCCCACCGGATGTCCTCGAACTCGCCCGGCTTCAGCGGCTTGGGGTTCTTCAGCGAGTCGTCGTTCTGCACGTCCAGCCAGCCGCGCGCGATCACGTTCACCGGCGACGTCGTCGTGGTCACCCGCGTCTCCCGGTAGCAGGCGTCGTCGAACGCGGTGCTCGCGCCGTGGCAGCTCTCGGTGCCGAGCGTCTCGATGCCCGAGCCGGGACCGAGGTGGTCGACGCGCTCGGCCGTCCCGTAGTCGACGAGCAGCGCCGTGACGTTCGCGGTCGGCTCGTCGAGCTTGACGCGCAGCCGGACGTCCGGGGTGCCCGACAGCCGCCCGGTGTCCGGCAGCGGCCCCGACACGAACGCCGCCCGGTACGGCCGGTCGGCCGTCGGGTCCTCGACCATCGCGCCCTCGGAGTACCCGTCGCCCCGGGGGCCCGCCGCGTCGGTGAACGTCGCGGTGTCGCCCTTCGGCGTCCGCTGCTGCGCGAGCGTCCCGTCCGCGCGGGGCCGCAGGATCACCGTCTCCGCGTCCCGCGACGGCCAGTGCTCCTGCGTGACCCACTCGTCCGGCCCGACCTCGATGTCGGCGCGCGGCTCGTCCATGATCCCGTTGTCGATCCCGTGCAGCTCGTGGTCGAACCAGCGGTGCAGCGTCCGCACCCACTCGTCCCGGCGGAAGTCGAACGGGTCGACGTGGCCGCGCTGCGTGAGCCACACCTTCCGCTTCACGTTGTGCTGCGCGAGCTCCTCCCACCACAGCGAGAAGTGGTCGCTCTTGACATTGAGGTCGTTCACGCCATGCACCGCGAACACGCTCGCGCGCACCTTGCTCGCCCGCGCGATCGTCCCGTGCCGGTAGTCGGTCGTCTTCCAGTACGCGTTGTAGTTCCCGGTCGCGTCGTCCTCGCCCTCGTCGAGGTCGGCGTTCACGGCGGCGCACTTCTCCGGCGGGTCGGTGTCGACGTAGCCCGCGAGCCACGGCTGCTCGTCCGTCCAGTACTTCACGCCGTTCATCCGGCTGTAGTTGTACCAGCCGCTGATCGCCATGATCGGGACGATCGTCTCCAGCCCCTCGACGCCCGTCGCCGCGACCCCGTTCGCGAGGGTCCCGTCGTACGACTTGCCGATCATCGCGGTGCTGCCGGTCGTCCACTCGGCCTCGACCGGGGTGCCGTCCGCGCGGAACGCCTTCGCGCGCCCGTTCAGCCAGTCGACGACCGCCTTGCCGCCCAGCACGTCCGACGGCCCGCCGCTCACCGGGCAGCCGTCGGACCGGGTCGTCCCGACCATGTCCACGGCCAGGAACGCGTACCCGCGGGGGACGAAGTAGTTGTCGTAGTACAGCGGGAACTTCAGCGGGTTCCCGTTCTCGTCGTACGACTTGCGCTCGCCCTCGTTGCCGCGTCCCGCGTTGTCGTAGTACGGGCTCTCGTCGATGATCACCGGGACCTTGAGCCCGCGCTCGGTCTCCGCCGGCCGGACGATGTCGACGTTCACGCGATCGAGTTCGCCGTCGCGGTCGCTGTCCACCTCCGACTGCACGTACACGTGCTCGCGGACGGCGTCCTCGTACGAGAAGACGGGCTGCGTCACGCCGTCCTTCACCACGATCTCGGGCGCCGTCCGGGCGAGCGCCGTCCCGCCGCCCGCGACGAGCGCCGCCCCGGCCAGCACGGCGATCGCGGCCGTCCGCCGGTTCAGGGGTCTCCTGGCCAACCCGACCTCCCGTTGGTAATGAATGATCTCCACCGGAGCACACGTTCCCGAACGGGCGGTGTGGGGGTAAAGGGCGGCGCTCTGCTAACTCTCCGCGTTTTTGGTCATGTCCTGCCCTTGTGCGACGGCCGTCCGATGCGGGAGCCGAGGTGCAGGCCCGCCTGAAGCGGGAAACCAGCCGGTATGGGACTGCATTACCGAAAATCGATCCGACTGGGACCCTTCCGGCTCAACCTGTCGAGACACGGGATCGGCCACAGCGTCGGCGCCCGCGGCGCCCGCTACACCCGTTCCGCACGCGGCGGCCGTTACCTGACCGTCCGCATCCCCGGAACCGGCCTCTCCTGGCGCCGCCCCCTCCGCCGCCGCTGACAAACCCCGCCCCGCCGCCGATCAGCCCGGCACCGGCACGGCCCCGGGCTTCCTTCATGGGGCGGAAGCGTACGGCGTTGCCGCGGGGCGAGGCGGCGTTCTCCTTGGAAGTGCGGACGAGTGGCGTCATGTGGTCTTTGCTCGGTTGACGGCGGACAGGACGGCTTGGACCGAGGCGGCCAGGACGGACGTGTCGCGGCCGGCGCCCCAGCGGACGACGCCGTCGACGCGGCACTCGGCGTAGGCGACGGCGGGGGAGCCGCCGCCGGACGCGGCCGCGCCGGTCGAGTGCTCGGCGAAGCGGAGGACGTCGACCCGCACCCCGGCGGCGGCCAGCGCGCCGGTGAGCGCGTCGATCGGGCCGTTGCCGGTGCCCGTGTGCTCGCCGGTGACGCCGTCCACGGTGACGGTGCCGGTGAAGTCGTGCCGGGCCGGGCCGGTGTGCGCGGTGCGCCAGCCGGTGACGGCGACCGGGCCCGGACGGTCGAGGTACTCGGCGCGGAACAGGTCCCACAACTGGTCGGCGGTCACCTCCTCGCCGCTGCCGTCCGTGGCCCGCTGGACCACGCGGGAGAACTCGATCTGCAGGCGGCGCGGCAGGTCGAGGCCGTACCCGGTGCGCAGCAGGTAGGCGATGCCGCCCTTGCCCGACTGGCTGTTCACCCGGATGACGGCCTCGTAGCCGCGGCCCACGTCGGCGGGGTCGATCGGCAGGTACGGGACGTCCCAGGGCGCGCGTTCGGGCGGGACGCCCAGGTCGGCGGCGCGCTTCGCGTGGTGCGCCATGCCCTTCGCGATCGCGTCCTGGTGCGTGCCCGAGAACGCGGTGTAGACGAGGTCGCCGCCGTAGGGGTGGCGCTCGTGGACGGGCAGGCGGTTGCAGTGCTCGACGGTCCGGCGTATCTCGTCGATGTCGGAGAGGTCGAGGCAGGGGTCGACGCCCTGGGCGTGCAGGTTCAGCGCGAGGGTGACGAGGTCGACGTTGCCGGTGCGCTCGCCGTTGCCGAACAGGCAGCCCTCGACGCGCTGGGCGCCCGCGAGCATCGCCAGTTCGGCGCACGCCACACCGGTCCCGCGGTCGTTGTGCGGGTGGACGGAGAGGATGACGGCGTCGCGGCGCGCCACGTTCCGGTGCATGTACTCGATCTGGTCGGCGTACACGTTCGGGGTCGCGATCTCGACGGTCGCGGGCAGGTTCAGCACGACCGGACGGTCGGGGGCGGCGTCCCACAGGTCCGTGACGGCGTCGCAGACCTCGAGGGCGAAGTCGGGCTCGGTGAGGTTGAACGTCTCGGGGGAGAACTCGAACCGGACGCCGGGGCCCGCGCGGCGCGCGACGTCCGCCGCGCCGTCGAGGATCAGCCGGCGCACGCCGTCCCGGTCCTCGCGCAGCACGACGTCGCGCCAGGCGGGGCCCGTCGCGGTGTACAGGTGGACGACGGCGCGGGGGAGGCCCTCGATGGACGCGAACGTCCGCTCGATGAGGTCGCGGCGCGCGGGCGTGAACACGACGGGCGTGACGTCGTCCGGGACGCCGGTCCCGGCGAGCCGGCGGACGAACGCGAAGTCGGTGGCGCTCGCGGACGGGTAGCCGACCTCGATCTCCTTGAATCCCATGGCGACGAACAGGTCGAACATGCGGGCCTTGCGGCCGGGGTCCATGGGTTCGGCGAGGGCCTGGTTGCCGTCGCGCAGGTCGACCGGCACCCACAGGGGCGGCGCCTCGAGGCGGCGGGACGGCCACGTGCGCTCGACGTCCGGGACGGGCGAGGGGTCGCGGTCGTGGACGGACCGGTACCGGTGCGACGGCATCGCGCCGCCGCGCTGCGGGTTCCAGAACGGCGCGCCGGCGGGCACGGGGTCGCCGGGCGTCCGGAGTGTCGGGAAGGCGTGGGTCACGGGAAGTCTCCTGGTGTCGCCGGTCGGACGACCGGCAGCACCGGACCCCGCGGCGGGGTGCCGGTCGGATCAGGCCCCGCCGCGGCCGCCGAGAAGAAGGGCCCGCCACGCCATGCCGGGCACTCTATCCACACCTCAGGTCCTCAGACAAGTTGTCGCCGCGCTACCGTGGTCCGGTCTCCGACCCGGAAGGATCCGCATGCCGCTCGGCCCGCTCCGTCCCAGCCCGCTCGTCGAGCAGGCCGCGCAGCGGCTGCGCGGGCAGATCGCGGACGGGACGTGGCCGGTCGGCACCCGGCTCCCCGGCGAGACGACGCTCGCCAGGGAGCTGGGCGTGGGCCGGTCGACCGTGCGGGAGGCGCTGCGCGCCCTCGCCGGCGCGGGGCTGGTGCAGGCACGGCAGGGCGCGGGCGTGTTCGTCCTCGCCACCGAACCCGACGAGGACTGGCGTGCCCGGCTGCGGCGCGCGTCCGTCGCCGACGTCTACGAGGTCCGGGAGATGATCGAGGGCCGCGCCACCGAGCTGGCCGCGCTCCGCCGCACCGACGCCGACCTCGAGGCCATCGAGCGGGCCCTCGCCGCGCGCGACGCCGCCCGGCCCGGGACGGACGCCGCGGCCCCGGCGGTCGAGGCGTTCATCGACGCCGACATCGCGCTGCACGCCGCGATCGTCCGGGCCGCGCACAACCCGGTCCTCGCCGACCTGTTCGCCGAGTTCGTCCCGGTCCTCCGGGAGGGCCTGCTGGACCTGGCCGCCCTGGTGGACGTGCGCCGCCACGACCTCGACCACGGACGGGACGCGCACGCCGCCCTGGTCGCGGCCGTGCGCGACCGCGACCCGGCGGCGGCCGCCCGCGTCATCGCCGCCGAACTGGAGCAGACCCTGGCGGGCCTGCGCCGCCGCTGACCCCGGTCACGCGAGGGACGACAGGACGGGCGGGAGGTCGCCCGCGTGGACGACCGTGAGGCGGCGGGTCGCGCGGGTGAGGGCGACGTACAGGTCTTGCCCGCCCTTCGGGGACCCGGCGAGGATCCCCGCCGGGTCGACGAGGACCACCGCGTCGAACTCCAGGCCCTTCGCCTCCTCGGTGGTCAGCACGACGACGGGGGAGTCGAGGGCCTCCGGGGTCGCGCCGGCTGCGGCGCCGGGGAGGACGGCCCGGACGTCGGCGTGCCGCGCGTCCGACACGATCACCGCGAGGCGGCCCTCGCCGATCGCGTCCAGTTCGCCTTCGACCAGGCCGGGCAGTTCGGGCACCGGGAGTTCGACGGCGCGGGGCGGCGCCTCGTCGTCGCGCACGGACTCGGGCGGCGTCTGCCCCGGATCGACGGCCGCGAGGACCTCCGCCGCGACCCGCATGATCGAGGCCGGGGTCCGGTAGTTCACCATGAGGCGCTGCTCCCGCCACCGGCCGGGCACGTACGGGTCGAGCATCTGCCCCCACGACGCGGCCCCGGCGGCGTTGCCCGTCTGCGCGATGTCGCCGACGACGGTGAGGGAGCGGGTCGGGACGCGCCGCATGATCGTCCGCCACGCCATCGCCGACAGCTCCTGCGCCTCGTCCACGATGACGTGCCCGTACGCCCATTCGCGGTCGGCCATCGCGCGCTGGGCGGTGGTGCGCGGCGGGCCGTCGTCGTGGTGGCGCCCGGCGAGCCCGGCGGCGTCGATCACGTCGGCGGCGTTCAGCAGGCCGGAGGCGTTCTGCGTCTGCAGGACCTCGCGGGCGTACTGCTCCTCCTGCGCGCGGGCCGCGTCGGCGGCGCGGGCGCGGGCCCGGTCGGCGGTGTCGTCGACGCCGAGCCATTCGGCGGCCTCGTCCAGCAGCGGGACGTCCGACACCGTCCACTCGGCGGAGGACGGGCGGTGCAGCAGCGCGGCCTCGTCCGGCCGCAGGCCCGCGCGGGCGCCGAGGCGGGCGAGGCCGTCCGGGTCGGCGAACAGCTCGGACAGGAGCCGCTGGGGCGTCAGCTCCGGCCACAGCGCGTCGATCGCCGACCGGACGGACGGGTCGAGCCACAGCGCCTCCTTCGCCAGGCGGAGGTCGGCCTCGTCCAGCAGCGGCTCGTCCTCGGCCTCCTCCATCAGCTCGCGGAGCCACTTCGGCAGTCCGCCCTCGCGCGCCATCTGTTCCAGCGGCTCGTCGACCATCTGGTCGTACTGCTCGGCCCGGTTCAGCGCGAGCGCCTCCAGCAGGTCGTGGACGAACCGGCGCCGCTGCACGTTGTGGGGCACGCGCAGCGCGCGCGCACGGTCGCGGGCGCGCGCGCAGTCCGCGGCGGAAACCTTCAGCGTCATGCCGTCGGCCTCGACCTCGAGGCCGTCCTCCGGGGCGCGCTGGCGGTCCCGGACGGCCTCCGCGACGAGGTCGGCCATGCGGGGATCGCCCTTCACCACGGCGACGTCCGGCGCGTCGGCCGCGGTCGCGCGCGTCCCCGGGAACAGCTCGCCGACCGTGGCGAGGACGACGTCGGTCTCGCCGAGTCCCGGGAGGACCTGCTCGATGTAGCGCAGGAACGTCGCGTTCGGGCCGACCACCAGGACGCCGCGGCGTTCGAGCACGTCGCGGTGGGTGTAGAGCAGGAACGCGGCGCGGTGCAGCGCCGCGACGGTCTTGCCGGTGCCGGGCCCGCCCTGCACGACGAGCACGCCCTGCAGGCCCGCGCGGATCACCTCGTCCTGCTCCTGCTGGATGGTGGCGACGACGTCGCTCATCCGGCCCGTCCGGCCCTTGCGCAGCGTCGCCAGCAGCGCGGCCTCCCCGACGAGCGTGCGGCGCTCCGACTCCGCGAGCCCGTCGAGGTCGAACACCTCGTCGTCCAGCCGGACGACCTCGCGGTGCCGCAGGTGCAGGTGGCGGCGGCGCGCGAGGGTGCCGGGCGCCCCGGACGTCGCGGTGTAGAACGGGCGGGCGGCGGCGGCGCGCCAGTCGATCAGCAGCGGCTCGTGGTCCTCGTCACGCAGCCCGATCCGGCCGATGTAGAAGGTGTCGCCGGTGCCGTCGCCGTCGGCGCGGTGGTCGATCCGGCCGAAGCACAGCGCGTCCTCGACGCCGGCCAGCCGCGCCAGCCGGCGGGCGGCCTCGTCGGTGGCGACGGCGCTCTCCACCCGCGCCTGGAAAGCGCTCCCGCCGCCCGCCGCCGGGCCCTCGCGCAGCGCGGCCTCGGCCTTGGCGCGCTCGGCGTCGAGCCGGCCGTACAGGCGGGTGACGTACTCCTGCTCGGCGCGGACGGCCTCGCGCCGCGCCGCGTCCCCGTCGGTGGTCCCGGCGGATTTGACAACGCTCGATTGACGGTGCCCCATGTGTTAGGTACACTCCTATGTGTAGGGTTGGGATTTCTGTGTCCGCACGTAACCCATTACCTTAGCATCTCTGCGCCCCCATTGCGGATGATCTTCCGAAAAGATCACCTTTGTTGCGCGGTGCGTCACCTTCCCGGTGCTCTTCCGTCACCGACCTTCGCGAGGCTGACCGGCGATCGATGCCGGATTCCTCCGAAAGGTCGCTCTCCATGGCCGACGCGCCCCAGCTCGACCGGCGTTCCTTCCTCGTCACCACCGGACTCGCGGTCGGCACCGCCGCCGCCGTCTCCGCGCTCCCCGGTACCGCCCACGCCGCGCCGCGCGCCCGCCGCCTGGCCGGCGACCCGTTCACCCTCGGCGTCGCGTCCGGCGACCCCGAGCCCGACGGGTTCGTCCTGTGGACCCGGCTCGCCCTCGACCCCCTCGCCGAGGACGGACTCGGCGGCATGCCGAACCGCGACGTCGAGGTCCGGTGGGAGGTCGCGCGGGACGAGCGGTTCCGCAAGGTCGAGCGGCGCGGCACGGCCGTCGCGCGTCCCGAGAACGCCCACTCCGTCCACGTCGAGCTGAACGGGCTGCGGCACGGCCGCGACTACTGGTACCGGTTCCGCGCGGGCGACCACTTCTCCCCGGTCGGGCGGACGGTCACCGCGCCCCGCCCCGACTCGTTCGGCCCCGCCCTCGCCATGGCGTTCGTCTCGTGCAGCCAGTACGAGCACGGTTACTTCACGGCATACCGGCGGCTCGCGGAGGAGCACCCCGACCTGATCCTGCACCTCGGCGACTACCAGTACGAGTACAAGCCGAACCACTACACGATCCCGGGCGGGAACGTCCGCGACCACCAGGGCCCCGAGACCGTCACGCTCGCGAACTACCGGCAGCGGCACGCCCAGTACAAGGCCGACCCCGACCTGCAGGCCGCGCACGCCGCCGCGCCCTGGCTCGTCGTGTTCGACGACCACGAGGTCGAGAACAACTGGGCCGACGACGTCCCCGAGGCGGGCTCCGACACGCCCGACCCGGCCGACTTCCGCCGCCGCCGCGTCGCCGCGTTCAAGGCGTACTACGAGAACATGCCGCTGCGCCGCCGCTCCATCCCGAACGGCCCGGACATCCAGATCTACCGGCGCGTCCGCTGGGGCAAGCTCGCCAACTTCCACATGCTCGACACCCGCCAGTTCCGCGACGACCAGGGCTGCGGCGACGGCTACAAGGACTGCCCCGCCGCCACCGACCCCAAGCGCTCCATCACCGGCGACGAGCAGGAGAAGTGGCTGCTCGACGGCTTCGACGCGTCCCGCGCCCGCTGGGACGTCATCGGCCAGCAGGTCTTCTTCGCGCAGCGCGACAACAACGCCGGCCCCGCGAAGATCACCTCCATGGACGGCTGGGACGGCTACGTCGCGTCCCGCAGGCGCATCACCGAGGGCTGGATCGACCGGAAGGTCCGCAACCCCGTCGTCCTCACCGGCGACGTGCACGCGCACTGGGCGAGCGACCTCAAGCTCGACTACGACGACCCGGACTCGCCGACCGTCGGCTCCGAGCTCGTCGCGACGTCCATCACCAGCGGCGGCGACGGCCGCGACTCGAACCCGGCCGACCACCCGTTCCTGCAGATCAACCCGCACCTGCGCTTCTACAACAACCAGCGCGGCTACGTGCTCACGAAGATCGACAAGCACGAGATGCGGGCCGACTTCAAGACGCTCCCGACCGTCCGCGACCATGAGGCGCAGGCGTCCACCAAGGCCACGTTCGTCATCGAGGACGAGGTGCCGGGCGTCCGGCAGACCTATCTGCGGCCCTTCAACGCCCCCAAGATGTCCGTCAAGTCCGACCACGACCTGATCCAGGAGACCATCCGGAACGAGACCGTGCGCTGACGCCCGGTCTCCCGCCGGACCCCCTGGACGCCGCGCACCGCGCCCAGGGGGTCCGGCCGGTCGTCCTCAACGGGCCGGGACGGCCGCCGCCGCGGCCCCCGCGATCGCGGCGGCCACCTCGCCGGGGTGGGTGAGCTGCGGGTGGTGCCCGGCCCCGGGAACGATCGTCACCGGGACGTCCGGCGCGCCGGCCCCGAGCGGATCGGACTCCCCGGCGACGAGCCGCAGCGGCACTGGGCAGGACGCCGCCAGCGACCGCAGCGCGGCCCGTTCGGACGGACGCTGCGCGCGGGCGAGCCACCGCGCGGTGCGCCGTGCGACGCCCGGGCGCCGGAGCTGCGCGGCCGCGTCCTCGAGCGCCCGCCGCGCCGGGCCGTCC